>DATKAS010000256.1:0-17641 GCA_035497855.1 Acidimicrobiales bacterium | reverse complement strand
CGTGAGGGCGACGACGCCCGCGCGGCTCGTGCGCGTCCCTGGCACCACGTTCCTCGACGCCCTGTCGTCCTCGCCGGCCGCGTGGGCTCGAGCGCTGGAAGGCGCGACCGCCCGTCTCGGCCGCCAGCCGGTCGCGTGATCTACAGACCCTTGCTGCTCACTGGGCTGAGCAGATGCATCTCGGGGCGGCCCGCGAGGAGCGGGGCGAGCGCCGGGCCGACCGACTTCATCGCGTCGCTCGTCGAGTGTGCCGACAGGGCCGCGTCGTCGGTGTACACCTCATAGAACCACAACACGTCTTCGTCACGGTTGTCCTTGTGAAGGATGTACACGAGCGTGCCCTCCTCCGACTGCACCGCGTCGAGGAGGGGTTTGAAGGCGGTGACGAGCTCATCGCGCTTCCCCGACTGAGCAGTGAGCTTGGCAATGGCGGCGACCTTCGACACGGGACCCCCTACGGAGCAAGCACGGAACGAGAGAGCCCGGACGATAACGTGCCGCGGCGGATGACACGAGAGCAGACGATCGTCGTGGTCGAGGACGATCCGCACATCGCCGACCTGCTCGATCTGTACCTCCGAGATGCGGGTTTCCGTGTGCTCCAAGCAGCGGACGGCGAGCGCGGGCTCGAGCTGATCCGGGACCACCAACCGGTGCTGGCCGTGCTCGACATCGGCCTCCCGGGCGCGATCGACGGCATGGAGGTGTGCCGCCGGGTCCGCAGCGGCGGCACGCCGAGCCTTCCGGTGCTGATGCTCACCGCGCGGGCCGGCGAGATCGACCGGGTCCTCGGCCTCGAGCTCGGTGCCGACGACTACGTCACCAAGCCGTTCTCGCCGCGTGAGCTCGTGGCGCGGGTCCGCGCGATCCTGCGTCGCGCCGACGACAAGGCCCGGCCCGCGGCCGCGATCCTGCGGATCGGCGACGTCGAGGTGGACCTCGGCCGGAGAGAAGCGCGTGTCGATGGCGATGTCGTGCCCCTCGCGACGCGTGAGTTCGCCTTGCTCGCCTTCATGGCCGAGAACGAAGGGCTCGTGCTGACCCGGCAACAGCTCCTCGACAACGTCTGGGGGCACGGGTGGTACGGCGACGAGCGCACGGTCGACGTGCACGTGCGCCAGCTCCGTAAGAAGCTCGGTGAGCGGCTGCCACTCGCCACGGTGTGGGGCGTCGGCTACCGCCTCGGCTGACGAGCGTCCGTGAAGCGTCGACTCACCTTCGCGATCATCGGCACCGTCGTCGTCACGCTCGTGCTCGCCGGGCTGATGACGCTCGGCTTCGCCGCGATCGAAGCCAGGCGGTCGACTGAGCTGGATCTGCGCCATCAGGTCACCGACGTCGCGGAGGGGCTGCTCGAGCTCTCCGACACCAGCGCTACCACCGGCCCACTGGCTGCCGCCGCGCGCCAACAGGCGGTGCTGCGCGCGCTCCGGCGCACGCTGCGCCTCGAAGGTGCCGCCCTGATGGTGTTCGGGCCGGCCGGGAACACGACGGACACCCCTCCCGCAGGAGTGTCGACCGAGGACCTGCACCTCGACGAGCTGCTCGCGAACCCGGGGTCCGTCGTGAGCGGCAACCACGGCTCACTCGTCTACGCCGCGACCTCGATCGAAGGCGCGCGGCGAGGGTCTGCCGTCTTGGTCCTCACGCAGAGCTCGAGCCTCGACCTCGGGCCGACCGTGCGGTGGTTCCTGATCGCGTCCGTGGCGACCGTGCTGCTGGGCGCGCTGGTCGCAGCGCGGCTGAGCCGACGGCTCACGCAGCCGCTGCGCGAAGCCGAGCAGGCAACCGAGCGGATCGCAGCCGGTGACCTCACGACGCGCGTGCCGGTGCCACGCGGTGACGACGAGCTCGCCTCGTTGTCGACGTCGATCAACACGATGGCGGCGACCCTCGAACGATCGAAGGGGCTGGAGCAGCAGTTCCTCCTCTCGGTGTCACACGACCTCCGCACGCCGCTGACGTCGATCCGCGGCTACGCGGAAGCGATCGCCGACGGCACCGCGCCCGATGGTCCCGCCGCTGCCGATGTGATCCTCACCGAGTCCCGCCGGCTCGAACGGCTCGTGCGCGACCTCCTCGACCTCGCGCGGCTCGAGTCACGGCAATTCACGCTCGACCTTCGAGAGGTCGACCTCGTCGATGTCGCCGCGGCAACAGTCGACGGCTTCCGGCCTGATGCTGAGGCCAACAACGTCGCGCTGGACATGACCGGCACCGCCGGCGGCGTGCTCGTCCGCGCCGACCCGGACCGGCTCGCTCAAGTCGTCGCGAACCTCGTCGACAACGCACTGAAGTTCGCCCGCTCCACGGTGGTCGTGCGAGTCACTCGCGACGGCTCCGAGGCCTCGCTCGTCGTCGAGGACGACGGCCCCGGCATCGCGGCCGAGGACCTTCCCCATGTGTTCGAGCGCCTGTACGTGTCGCGACACGAACCGGTGCGGCGGGAGGCCGGATCCGGCCTCGGGCTCGCGATCGTGCACGAGCTGGTGGACGCGATGGGAGGAACCGTCTCGGCCCAGACCTCTGCGCTGTCGGGCGGCGCGCAGATCGTCGTGCGGATGCCTGCGCTCTAAGACGGGAGCTCTCGCACGATGCCAGCGTGCGACTGGCCGTCGACGACGACGATCACACCGGCGGGCGGCTCGACGGACCTCGCGAGCACCGCGAGCGCCGACGTGCCCTCGTGCTCGGTGACCACGCTCGTGACCTCGCCCACGTCACGTCCCTCGTGCTCGACCCTCGCCCCGACAGGCACGACACCGTCGATGCGCAGCCCGCGCAGATGGCGGGGCACGTTTCCGCCCCTCGAATCGATGCGGGCGACGAGCTCCTGACCTGTGTAGCAGCCCTTCGTGAAGCTCACTGACCGCTCGTTGACGCCCAGCTCGGCAGGGATCGTCGCGGGGGTGATCTCTCGACCCATCGCGGGCACGCCGGCCTCGATGCGGGCGCGCTCGTAGTCGTCGAGCGTCCCCGTTCGACCGACGCCGCCCACCGCATCGCCGATCGAGTCGACGCCTTCGATCCCCGGCCACTCTGCCGCCAGACCGTGCTGCTCGCTCGCGCCGTCGCCCCGGAACGCGACGCAACGCCGGCCGAGCTGCTCGATGTCGACCTTCACGCGCAGCTTGAAGCGGTTGAGCCGCGCCACCACGACGTCGCCGAAGCCGCCGTCCACGTCGAGCACGAAGGCCTCTCCGTCGTCACCGGTCGAGACGCGTAGCCATGCGTCGACCTTCCCCTGTGGTTGCAAGAGGAACGACCAGGCCGACCCACGGGTGCGCACGACGGCGATGTCCTGGCTGATCTGGCCCTGCAAGAACGTCTCTGCGTCGGGGCCGGCGACGCGCACGACGTCGCGGTCGATCTCGACCCAGAACAGGTCAGGCATGGTCGGCGCTCATGCGCCGGGCCGCCGGGATGGCAGCGAGCAGTGCTTTCGCCTTGTTCCAGCACTCCTCGTCCTCCGCGACCGGGTCGCTGTCCGCGACGATGCCCGCGCCCGCCTGTACCGAAGCACCGGTCGGGCCGACGAACATCGTGCGGATCGCGATCGCGGTGTCGAGGTTGCCCGAGAAGTCGAGATAGCCGATCACGCCGGCGTACCCGCACCGCTTCGTGGGCTCGAGCTCGTCGATGATCTCCATCGCCCGCACCTTGGGCGCCCCGGACACGGTGCCGGCGGGCAGCGTCGCTCGGAGCACGTCGACCGGACCGAGCCCCTCACGCAGCTCGCCGGAGACTTGCGACGTGAGGTGCATGACATGGCTGTACCGCTCGAGCACCATCATCTCGTCGACCTGCTCGGTGCCGAACTGCACGACGCGCCCCACGTCGTTGCGCGCGAGGTCGACCAGCATCACGTGCTCGGCGACCTCCTTCGGGTGCTCGCGGAGCTCGGCCCCGAGCCGGCGATCGTCCTCGTCGGTCTCGCCGCGTCGGCGCGTGCCCGCGATCGGCCGCGAGATCACCCGGCCACCGAGCAGCTGGACCATCGGCTCCGGCGACGACCCGACGATCGTCACCTCGGGATGGCGCACGAAGTACATGTACGGGCTTGGGTTGACCTGTCGCAACACGCGGTAGACGTCGAACGGATCCGCCTGCAGGTCGACGTCGAAGCGCTGCGCGAGCACGACCTGGAAGATGTCTCCAGCGAGGATGTGCTCCTTCGCGACCTCGACCGCCCGCTGGAACGTGTCGTGTCCCATCGTCGAGGTGACCTCGGGCAACGGCTCGGTCGGATCCGGCGGAGCAACGGGTGCGTACGGGAGCGGACCACCGAGGTCACGTGCCGCCTCCTTGATGCGAGCGATCGCCTCGTCGTACGCATCATCGAGGTCGGCAGAACTCGGCGCCGCGCCGACCGGCACGCTCTCGACGAGGTAGACGCGCTGACGCCAGTGGTCGAACGCAGCGAGGCTGCCGATGACCGAGAGGACCGCATCGGGCAGGCCGAGGTCGTCGTTGGGCACGCACGGCAGGTGCTCCACCTCGCGCACGACGTCGTAGCCGAGGTAGCCGACGAGGCCACCGTGCAGCGGAGGGAGGTCGGGCATCGAGGGCGAGCGGTACGCCTGCAGCACGCCTTCGATCGCGCTGAGCACGCCGTCGTCGCGCGGCACCTCCGCGGCGAGCGAACCCGTGACGTCGATGCGCCCGTTTCGGGCGACGAGCGTGGCGGTCGGCCGGCGACCGACGAACGAGAAGCGGCTCCAACGCTCACCGTGCTCGACCGACTCGAGCACGAAGCCCGGGCCGTCGCCGACGAGCTTGGCGAACGCGGCCACCGGTGTCTCGAAGTCGGCGAGCAGCTCGGTCCAGACCGGGACGACGGTGTGCTCGGCGGCGAGCCGGTGGAACTCCGCGCGGTCGGGTCGGATCTTCACCCGAACGCCCTCACCCGAACGCACGGTAGAAGCACGAACGCTCGCCGGTGTGGCAGGCGCCCGCACCCTCTTGCTCGACCACGAACAAGAGGGTGTCGCCGTCGCAGTCGTAGTACGCCGCGCGCACCCACTGCCGATCACCCGACGTGTCGCCCTTCCGCCACCGCTCCTGGCGCGATCGGCTGAAGAACACGGTGCGTCCCGACTCGAGGGTCTCGCGAAGCGTGTCGGCGTTCATCCACCCCATCATGAGCACGTCGTGGGAGCCCGCCTCCTGGATGATCGCAGGCACGAGGCCGTCGTCGTTGTAGCGGACGGTTGCCAGCTGCTCGGCAGTCGGCTCGATGCGGGTGCCGGTGGGCATGCCCACATCGTAGGGGTCACACGATCTGCGCCCTCACAGATAGAGGCCAGTGCCACCCATGTCGAGCCGCGATGCCGCGACCGCGTGGATGTCACGCTCGCGCAGGATGAGGTAGTCGTCGCCGCGCACCTCGACCTCGTACCGATCCTCCGGGCTGAAGAGCACTTGATCCCCCACCTCGATCGAGCGAACGTTCCCGCCCGCGGCGACGACCTCGGCCCACACGAGTCGCTTCGCGACCTGCGCGGTCGCCGGGATGAGGATGCCGCCGGAGCTGCGCCGCTCGCCTTCCTCGGTGGGGAGCTTCACCAGCACGCGATCGTTCAGCATCTTGATCGGGAGCTTCTCGTCGCCCGGGATCGCGGTCACCCCAGGACGGTACCGTCTCCCGTCGTGGCCAGGGAAACGACGGTGCTCGACACCGCGGATGCGATCGCGCTGGAAGCCGAGATCGACGTGCCGACGGATCGATGGGCTGGCGTCGTGCTCGCGCACCCCCATCCCACCTACGGCGGCAACATGCACGCGACGGTCACCGACGCGCTGTTCGACGTGCTGCCCCGCAACGGCGTCGCGGCCGTGCGCTTCAACTTCCGTGGCGTCGGGGCGTCGGGTGGTGAGCACGATCACGGGATGGGCGAGCGCCTCGACGTCGTCGCGGCGATCGAGCTGATGGCGATGTTCGTCGATGGCCCGCTGGTCGTGTCCGGGTACTCGTTCGGCGCCGACGTCTCACTGTGCGTCATCGACCCGCGCGTGACGGGCTGGTTCGCGGTCGCGCCTCCGCTCCGCTCGGTGAGCACGGGCGACTTGCTCGCCGCGAGCGACGCACGTCCGAAGCGGCTCGCAGTCGCGGAGCACGACCAGTTCAACCCACCTGACAGCGCTCGCGGCTCGACGGCGTCGTGGAAGAACACCGACATCGTGCCGATCCCTGGGGCGGACCACTTCCTGAGCGGGCGCCTGTCACTCCTCGCCGAAGAATGCCTCACGTTCGTCCGCGGCCTGGTCGGCCACGACTGACTCAGCCGACGGTCACCTGCGCGGTGAAGTCCGGTGGGTAGGGCGCAGTGATCGAGCGAGCCGTCAGCGTGTAGTCGCCCGGCGGCACGTCCAGCGGATTCGTCTCCGACACCTGTACGGAGAAGCTGCCCCCGCCGTCGAGCGTCTGGCAACGGATCTCCTGCGCGAACGAGCGGTCCGCTGCCCAGTCGTACTTCTGCGTGCCGCCTTGGCTGAGCAGGACGTCGACCTGCTGGCTCGAGGCGAACACCAAGGGCACCGGAGCATCGGTCGTGTTGGTGACCGTCACCTTGAACTCGGCCGGCTTGCCCGACACGAGCGGGCCCACCGGCTCGGCCGTCACCGCGAGCACGTTGGGATCGATCGTCGCGATGTCGGGCGGCGGGCAGTTCGGGTCGGCCGGCGCTTGCCCCGCGGCCAAGCCGCCCGGGTTCGGGTTGTCCGACGCCTTGCTCGAGTCGTCGCCGCATGCAGCGAGACCCAGCACGAGGACGCCCGCCAGCGCGAACGACAAGGCGTGCCGCCGGTTCATGCCGCCACCGGTCGCACCGACACGCCGCGCGCAGCGAGCAGCTGCTTTGCTTCGGCGACCGTGTGCTCGCCGAAGTGGAAGATCGACGCTGCGAGCACGGCGTCGGCGCCACCTTCGAGCACACCGTCGACGAGGTGCTCGAGTGTGCCGACACCACCACTCGCGATGACCGGGACGCCGACGAGATCGGTCACCGCTCGCGTGAGCTCGAGGTCGAACCCTTCTCGCGTGCCGTCACGATCCATCGACGTGAGCAGGATCTCGCCGGCTCCTCGCAGCACCGCACCCTCCGCCCACGCCAGCGCGTCGATCCCCGTCGCGGTGCGGCCACCGTGCACGAACACCTCCCAGCGCATTTGGTCGTCCGGCCTGCGACGCGCGTCGATCGCACACACCACGCACTGCGCGCCGAACTCGGTTGCGATCGCGGTGATGAGCTCGGGCCGCTCGACCGCCGCCGTGTTCACCGACACCTTGTCGGCACCCGCGCGCAAGAGCCGCCGCGCATCGTCCACCGACCGAACTCCCCCGCCCACTGTGAACGGGATGAACACGGTCTCGGCAGTGCGGCGCGCGACGTCGACCATGGTGTCGCGGCGATCGGACGATGCGGTGATGTCGAGGAAGACGATCTCATCGGCGCCTTCTCGGTCGTAGCGGGCCGCGAGCTCGACCGGATCGCCGGCGTCGCGCAGGCCCACGAAGTTCACGCCCTTCACGACTCGCCCCGCGTCGACATCGAGGCACGGGATGACTCGGGTCGTGCGCATCGGCGAGGAACCTAGCGGCCGGTCAGCGCCGCCAAGGCGTCACCCAGGGCGATCCGACCTTCGTAGAGCGCGCGGCCGACGACCGCTCCGGCGAGGTGACGACCTCCGACCTCCAGCGCGGCGAGCGCCTCGAGATCGCGCAGCGAGCCGACACCTCCCGACGCGATCACCGGGAGCGAGGTGCACCGCATCACCGCGGCCAAGCCGTCGACGTCGGGTCCGGCGAAGGTGCCGTCTCGGGAGATCTCGGTGACGACGAGCGCCTCGACCCCGATGTCCGCGAAGCGCGGCACGACGTCGAGGAGCCCTTGGCCCGACCCTTCGACCCACCCGCGCAGCGCGACCTCACCCTGCCGTCCGTCCAAGCCGACAGCGACCGGTTGTCGCTCCGCGACTCGAGCGACGAGCGCGGGATCCTCGAGTGCCGCTGTGCCGATGACGACCCGCGCGACGCCGGCCTCTGCGAGCGCGGCGGCAGCCTCGTCGGTACGCACCCCACCACTCGCCTGCACACGCATCCGTCCGGCGACCGCTTCGACGATCGCGGTGATGACCGGTCGGTTCAACGGTTCGCCGCTGCGCGCCGCGTCGAGGTCGACGATGTGCGTCCAGCGCGCCCCCGCATCGGCGAACTTCGTCGCGACTCCGATGGGGTCGACCTCGTACACCGTCTCTTGCGCGTAGTCGCCTTGGTAGAGCCGCACGACCTGGCCCGCCCGCAGGTCGATGGACGGGTAGAGGTCCATCGCGTCCGACTACCCGCGCGCCAGCTCGACGAAGTTCGAGAGGAGTCGCAGCCCCGCAGTGCTCGACTTCTCCGGGTGGAACTGGGTGGCGAACACGTTGTCACGCTCCACCGCCGCGACCACCGTGCCGCCGTACTCACATGTCGCGACTACGACCTCCGAGTCGTCGGGCGCCGGCGCGTAGGAGTGCACGAAGTACACCCATGCCTTGTCCTCCAGGCCGTCGAGCATGGGCGTCGGCTTGACGACGTCGAGCACGTTCCACTGCATCTGCGGCCGCTTCACGCCCTCGGGCAGCAGGTGGATGGCACCGGGCAGGACACCGAGCCCACGAGCGTCGGGATCCTCGTCGGAACGGTCGAAGAGGAGCTGCATGCCGACGCAGATGCCGAGGAAGGGTCGCCCCGACGCGACGGCGTCGAGCGCGGCCGGCTCGAGCCCCGACGCGCGGAGCGCCTCCATGCACCGACCGAATGCGCCGACGCCTGGTAGCACGACCGCTGCAGCGGAGTCGATGATCGAGCGGTCGGCGGTGAGCCGAGCATCGGCGCCGACTCGCTCGAGTCCCTTCTGCGCGGAGCGCAGGTTGCCGATGCCATAGTCGAGCACAGCGATGAGCGGCCGCTCCTGCCTCACAGGGCGCCCTTCGTCGATGGGATCGCGCTGCCTTCCACACGCACCGCATCACGCAGGCAACGCGCCACGCCCTTGAAGGTCGCCTCGACGACGTGATGGGTGTTCCGGCCCGCGCGCTTCTGGACGTGCAACGTGATCGCAGCGGAAGTCGCGAACGACTGGAAGAAGTGCTCGGCGAGCTCGGGGTTGAACGGGGGATCACCGAGCGGGAGCACCTCGCCGAACGGCACGTCGTACACGATGAACGGCCGGCCCGAGAGGTCGAGTGCGACTTCGACGAGCGCCTCGTCCAACGGGAACAGACCGCTCGCGAACCGGCGCACCCCCGCCTTGTCACCCAAGGCTTCGCGGAGTGCTTCGCCCACCGCGATCGCGACGTCCTCGACGGTGTGGTGGCTGTCGACGTGCAGGTCGCCCTCCGCGTACACCGTGAGGTCGAACCCGCCGTGACGGCCGAGCTGGTCGAGCATGTGGTCGAAGAACGGAAGGCCGGTGCTCACGTCGGTCGTCCCGGTGCCGTCGACGAGCAGGTCGACCTCGATCGAGGTCTCCCGGGTGCGTCGCACACGCGTCGCTCGCCGTTCGGTCACGCGACCACCTCCGCGAGCGCCTCGAGGAACCTGTCGTTCTCCTCCTCGGTGCCGACCGTGACCCGAAGGCAGTCGTCGAGCCGCGGCCACGACGCGCAGTTGCGCACGAGCACCGACCGATCGAGCAACCCCTGCCAGATCGCGTCGCCCGACAGCTGCGCGTTGCCGCGACGCGGGAACCGGAAGAGCACGAAGTTCGCTCCTGACGGCCACACCTTCGCGCCGAGGTCGCAGAGCACCGCCTGGATCCGCTCGCGCTGCGCGACCACCCGAGCGACGCGCGCCTCCATCTCGTCGACGAAGGTGAGGGCGAGGGTGCCGGCGATCTGCTTCGCCGTGTCGAGGTGGTACGGCAAGGCGACCTTGTCGAGCTCGGCGATCAGCCACGAGGGGCCGACGAGGTAGCCCAGGCGAGCCGCCGCCATCGACCACGTCTTCGAGAAGGTGCGGCTCACGACCAGCGGCGTCTCCTCGTCGACGAGGGCAAGGGCGGACCACGGCGCGAACTGCCCATAGGCCTCGTCGACGACGACCAAACCCGGTGCCCACGACGCCACCGCGCGGATCGAGTGCTCGGTCTCGACCATCCCGGTCGGGTTGTTCGGCGAGCAGAGGAACGTGATCGCGGGCTGCACCTCTGCGATCACGCGCTGCGCGAGCCCGAGGTCGAGCTCGAATTCCGCGGTGCGCTCGGCTTCGACGACACCAGTGGCCGTGAGGCGCGCGATGTGAGAGTGGAGCTGATAGGTCGGCTCGAAGGTGAGCGCGGTGCGCCCCGGCCCCCCGTAGGTGAGCAGCAACGTCTGCAGCACCTCGTTGGAGCCGTTCGCCGCGAAGACCTGATCTTCGCCGACGCCGTGCAGCTCCGCGATCGCGCGCCGGAGCACCGTGGCGCCGCGATCGGGATAGCGGTGCCACTCCACGCGACTCAGCTCGGCGGCGTAGGCATCGCGCCATCCGAGCGGCGGGGGCTCGGGCGACTCGTTCGTGTTGAGGCGGACGTCGACCTCGACCTGTGGCGAGTGGTAGCCCTCGAGCGCCCGCAAGTCGTCGCGGACCGGTGGCCGCGTCACCGTGCTTCCTTCATCGCGGCGCCTCGCTCGTGCGGATGCGCACCGACGCGGCATGGGCAGCGAGACCCTCGGCTTCGGCGAGCGCAGCCACGTGCGGAGCGACCTTGCCGAGCGCGGCTTCGTCGAGCGTGACGACGTGCACCAGCTTGGTGAAGTCCGCGACCGTGAGGGCTTGACCGAAGCGCGCGGAGCCGAACGTCGGGAGGACGTGACTCGGGCCTGCGATGTAGTCACCGACCGACGCAGGGGCCCACGGCCCACAGAACACTGCGCCCGCGTGGCGGACGAGCGGCACGAGCGACTCGGGGTCGCGGCACATCAGCTCGAGATGCTCCGGCGCGATCGCGTTCGCCACATCGATCGCCTCGCGCGGGCCGTCGACCAGCACCGCGTACCCGCCCTCGGCGAGCGTCGCCTCGATGTCGCCACGGCGGGGCGCGCGGGCGACGAGCCGGTCGATCGCGGTGTTGACGGCCTCCGCTACCGCCTCTGACCAGGTGATGAGCCACGCCAGCCCATGTGGGCCGTGCTCGGCCTGCACGATCACGTCGATCGCCGCGCTGTCGACAGGCGTCGTCTCATCGGCGATCACCACGACCTCGGACGGCCCCGCGAACGCCGACGGGATGCCCACGAGACCTTCCCCCGCGAGCTCGCGCTTCGCGACGGCCACGTAGATGTTCCCCGGACCGACGATGACGTCGACCGGCAGAATCGACTCGGTGCCGTACGCCATCGCGGCGATGGCTTGCGCGCCGCCGACCGCATAGACCTCGTCCACGTCTGCGATCGCTGCTGCAGCGAGAGTCGCTCTCGGCACCGCACCTGTCGCGCGATCAGGAGGCACACACAGCACGACTTGCTGCACTCCCGCCACGCGTGCCGGGATCGCCGTCATCAACACCGTCGACGGGTACACCGCGCGACCGCCGGGCACGTAGCAACCCGCGCGATCGACCGGCACTGGCCGCGTGCGCACCACGATGCCGTCGCGCTCGTAGAACGCCTCGGTCGCGCGCTCGCTCGCGTGGAAGTCCGCGATCCCCTCGGCGGCGCGATCGAGCGCCTCGCGCAACGAGGTCGAGATCGAGTCGCGCGCGCGCTCGAGGTCCTCGGCAGGGACGCGGATCGCGTCGAGCTCGACGCCGTCGAATCGTCGCGTCAGATCACGCAGCGCGTCGTCACCGCGCTGCTTCACATCGGCGAGGATCTCGCGGACCGCAGCCACCGGCGCGTCATTCGCGACCGACGGACGCGGCAAGCGCGCGCGAAGGTCGCCGGAGAAGCCGCGAAGGTCGAGGACGGACAACATGGCCGATCATCAGGGTATCGGGCACCCCCGCGCGGCCCGGGACGAGATTCCGCGAGACTGGCCCGCGTGACCTCTCTCCCCGGTGGTGACGGCAGGAGCGCCGACCATGCCGAGCTCTCCGCGCTCACCACCGCGATCGAAGACCTCACGAGGCGCGTGACGCGGATGACGGAGCGCTACAGCACCGGATCGCGCGACGACGTGGTCGCCGCGCTCGAAGATGCGGAGCGTGCGTTGATCCAAGCGTCGCGGCGGCTCACGGTCGCGGGGCGCGCGCTCGCCGGCTGAGCCCAAAATGCGGAGACGGCCCCCGAAGGGGCCGTCTCACGCAGCGACGCCAGGCGGCGGATCCCGGCATCGCCACTAACCAGGTGGCGGGAACCTGGTTGAGACTCCGACACTACTGGATCGACCCCATCCCGCAACCCCTCCCCGCCTCTCGAAGGGCTGACGCAAACGGTGACGCGCGGGGCATCTCTGCTGGTCAGCGGGACGGCTTGACCGACGACGACGGACAGAAGTCATTGAGCACGCAGTCGGGGCAGCGGGGGCTCCGCGCGAAGCACACCCGGCGGCCGTGGAGGATCAGCCGGAGGCTGAACGTGCCCCGCGCCGCGGGGGCGATCATCGAGTTGAGCTCGCGCTCGACCTTCACGGGATCTGTCTCCGTCGTGAGCCCGAGCCGGCGGGAGAGGCGAAGCACGTGCGTGTCGACCGGCAGGCCCGGCAAGCCGAGGGCGACGCTCCGCACGACGTTCGCGGTCTTGCGCCCCACCCCCGGCACGGTGACGAGCTCCTCCATCGCACCGGGCACCTCGCTGTCGTACCGCTCGACGAGCGCCGACGCCATGCCGACGAGGCTCTTCGCCTTGTTGCGGAAGAAGCCGGTGGACCGGATGATGTCTTCGAGCTCGGTGGGCTCGGCGGCCGCGAGGTCCTCTGGCGTGGGGTAGCGGGCGAACAGCTTCGGCGTGACCATGTTCACCCGGACATCGGTGGACTGCGCGGACAGGATCGTCGCGGCGAGCAGCTGGAACGGGCTCTCGAAGTCGAGCTCGCACACGGCGTCGGGGTACTCCTCCGCGAGCCGCCGTTCGGTCTCTCGGGCTCTTCCCTTCGGCGTCCGTGGGCGGCCCATGAGCGACGAGGGTATCGACCCCTTAGCCTCACGACAGATGGGACGGGTCGACATCGAGCGCCGCTTCGAAGGCGACGACAGCGCCGTTCTCGCAGCGCGTGATCCGAGCGGGCAGAAGGTCGCCGAGGCGCGCGCACATCGAGGCAACGACGCGTGGAGCATCGACGTGAACGTCTCGCCTTCGGTCGCGGACCGAACGAGCGTGCTGTCCCCTCTCATCGGCGCCGCGCTCGAGATCACCGAGGCACACGGCGGAGGCATCGTGCACTGGTGGGCGAACAGCGCCGGCGCAGCGGAGCGAACGGTCGCCGCCGAGCACGGCCTGCGCGAGGAACGCCAGCTGTTCCAGCTGCGACGACCGCTTCCCCTGGAACCCGAGGTCGCAGCGGCCGCCGCCGGCCTCGTGTGCCGAGCGTTCGTCGTCGGGCAGGACGAAGAGGCCTGGCTCCGGGTGAACAACCGTGCGTTCGCGGACCATCCGGAGCAGGGCGGTTGGACCCTCGACGACCTCGCCGAACGCGAGGCGGCGCCGTGGTTCGATCCTGCGGGCTTCCTCCTTCACGAGATCGACGGCGAGCTCGCGGCGTTCTGCTGGACGAAGGTGCACGCGACGCACGACCCTCCTCTCGGCGAGATCTACGTGATCGCCGTCGACCCGGCGTTCCACGGCCGGGGCCTCGGGCGGGCGATGACCGTCGCGGGCCTGCGGTTGCTCGCGTCGCGCGGCATCACGCTCGGCATGCTGTACGTCGACGCGGCCAACGTCGCGGCGGTGAGCCTGTACTACGACCTCGGGTTCTCGCTGCACCACGTGCAGCGGGCGTTCGTTCTCGATCCTGCAGGGTCCGGCGGGAACACAGGTCAGGTGCCGAGCAGCACGCCCACGCCGTAGGTGACGCTCGCGGCGACGGTCGCGATCGCCACCTGTCGGAAGGCGGAGAACAGCACGGAGCGTCCCGTGAACCGCGCCAGCAGCCCGCCGACGATCGCCGCGGCCACAGCAGCGAGCACGATCGAGGCGACCTTCGCGCGCGCACCCGAACCGAAAAGCCAGGGGATCAGCGGGATGAACGCGCCGAGCGCGAACGCGAGGAACGACGAACCCGCGGCGAGCCACGGCGAGCCCAAGGAGGACGGGTCGATGCCGAGCTCATCTCGCGCGTGCGCTTCGAGCGCGGTCTGCGGGTCCTTCATCATCTCGGCGGCGACCTCGCGGGCCGTGTCGGGGGCGATGCCGCGCGACATGTAGATGTGCGCGAGCTCGACCGTCTCGGCATGGGGGTGCCGGGCGAGCTCGCGCCGCTCGACGGCGAGCTCGCGTTCGAGGAGCTCGCGCTGCGCCTTCATCGAGACGTACTCGCCGGCCGCCATCGAGAACGCCCCGGCGACGAGGCCCGCGACGCCCGCCGTGCGCACGATCGCCGCGGTGGTGCCCGCGCCGGCGACGCCGAGGATGAGCGACACGTTCGACACGAGGCCGTCGCTCACGCCGAAGACGCTGGCGCGCGCGACGCCGCCGGTCACGTTCCTGTGGTGGTGCTCGACCGGGGGCGCCATCTCCGCCGGGGTCGGAAGGTCGGTCACGGCTCTCGACCGTACCCCCGTAGCCTTCCGGACGTGCCCAGTCGCTACGACGCGTCGCGCGCCGATCTCGAACGGCTCCTCGCCGGTGAGCCGCGCTACCGCGTCGAGCAGGTCTGGCACGCGCTGTACGACGAGCTGATCGACCCCGCCGAGGTGACGACCCTGCCGAAGGCGTTGCGGCGCGCGCTCGACGACGACCTCCCCCACGCGCTCGTCCCGCTCGCGGAAACGGTGAGCGACACGGGCACGACCGTGAAGTGGCTCTGGGGTCTCGACGGCGGTGCTCGGGTCGAGACGGTCCTCATGCTGTATCCGGATCGCGCCACCGTGTGCGTCTCGAGCCAGGCCGGCTGCGCGATGGCATGCGGGTTCTGCGCGACGGGCCAGGCGGGGTTCGAGCGCCACCTCACGACGGGCGAGATCGTCGAGCAGGTCGTGCGGGCGACGCAGCGGGCACGGGCCGGCGGTCGACGAGTGTCGAACATCGTGTTCATGGGGATGGGTGAGCCGTTCGCGAACTACGACCGCACGTGGCAGGCAGTCGAGCGCATGCACGACGACATGGGCGTCTCGGCGCGGCACATCACGGTGTCGACCGTCGGCATCACTCCTGGCATCCGACGCCTCGCGACCGAGCGCCTGCCCGTGAACCTCGCGGTGTCACTCCACGCGGCGAACGACGCGCTCCGCAACGAGCTCGTCCCGATCAACAAGCGGTACCCGCTCGACGAAGTGGTGGCCGCCTGCCGCGTCTGGATCGCAGCGAACAACCGGAGGCTCTCGTTCGAATGGGCACTGATCGACGGGGTGAACGACCGCCCGCAGGATGCGAGTGAGCTCGCAGAGATCGCGCGGCCGTTGCGGGCGCACGTCAACCTCATCCCGCTCAACCCGACACCTGGCTACGCGACGCGAGGCACGCCGCGCGCCCGGGTCGCGGGCTTCCGCGATCGCCTGCGTGCCCTCGGCGTGAACGCGACGGTGCGCGCCAACCGCGGCACGGACATCGACGCGGCGTGCGGGCAGCTCGCCGCGTCGGCGACCTCCGGCGTCAGCCGACCTGTGAAGCTCGGCCGGCCCAGTACGGCGCGCGCAACTCGCGCTTGAGGATCTTGCCCGAGCCGGTCCGCGGGAGCTCCTCCATGAACGACACGCTGCGGGGCACCTTGTAGCCCGCGAGGTGCTCCCGGGCATGCGCCATCACCTCCGCCTCCGACAGGGCGCCCTCCGGATGGACGACGACCACCGCGTGCACCGACTCGCCCCACTCCTCCGACGGGACGCCGAACACTGCCGCGTCGTAGATGTTGGGGTGCTGCTCCAAGGCCGCTTCGATCTCGGCGGGGTAGATGTTCATCCCGCCCGAGATGATCATGTCCTTCTTGCGGTCGCAGATGTAGAAGTAGCCCTCTTCGTCGCGGTAGGCGACGTCGCCGACGGTGTGGTACTCGCCGCGCATGTCGTCCTGGTACTTGTCGTGCTGCTTGTAGTAGTCAGCGAAGACCGCCGCCGAGCGGAGGTAGAGCTCGCCTGGATGGTCGGGCCCGAAGCCCTCGACGACCCTGCCGTCGTCGTCGAAGAGCACGATCTCGACGCCCGGCGCCGCTTTGCCACAGGAGCCCGGCTTGCGCAGCTGGTCCTTCGGCTCGAGCACGGTGTTCACACCGAGCTCGGTCGACCCATAGACCTCGAACAGCGAGTCGGCCGGGAAGTCAGCGAGGTACATCTGCTTCAACGAGAACGACCACGGTGCAGCGTTGGCGATCATCACGCGCATCGAGCTGCGGTCGTACTTCGCCTTCACGTCGTCCGGGAGGCTGCAGATCATCCGGATGGGCGTCGGGGCGGAGAAGGTCGACGACACCTTGTACTTGTCGACGAGGCGCAGCCAGTCGACCGGGTCGAACTTGCGTTGGATCACGACGGAGTTGCCGAGCGTCTGCGCGACGCCCATGAACCCGCCCGGACCCGAGTGATACAGCGGTCCCGTCGTGATGTAGATGTCGTCCGTCCGGTAGCCGATGAGCCCGAGCAGCGCGGCGCCTTGCTGCGGATCGCCGGCACTGGTGCGCAGCGCGCCCTTCGGCTTCCCCGTCGTGCCCGAGGTGTAGATCATCGTTGCGCCGGGCTCTCCCGTGTCCGGCGGCACCGGGTCGGTCGTCGGCGCGGCGTCGATGAGCGGATCGACCGCAGTCATCCCGTCGAGCGGCTGGCCGTCGAACACGAGGATGTGCTCGACCTTCGGGATCTCGGCGCGGATCTGCTCGAACAGCGGGGCGAACTCCGCGTCGACGTACACGATCGTCGCGTCGCAGTGGTCGGTGACGTACGCAGCCTCGTCCGGTGACAGGCGGTAGTTCAGCGGAACTGCAGTCGCGCCGATCTTGCGCGCCGCGTTCACCACCGTGACGATGCCCGGCGAGTTCTGCCCGCACCAGACGACTTTGCGGCCGGGCCCAGCGCCGTGAGCGATCAGCACGTTGCCGAGCTGGTTGGCCCGCGCTTCGAGCTCGGCGAAGGTCCAGGTGAGGATCGAACCGTCCGGACGATCGTCGACGACCGCGAGCTTGTCGGGCATGGCCTGGGCGTAGAGGCTGAGGAAGTCCGGCATGGCCGCGCAGTCTGTCAGGTCCGTGCCGCACCCCTCCCACCCCGGATGCCGCAGCTCAACGCACGAGGACGGTGATGCGTTCGGACGCGCGGATGCCGTCGACGAGGCGCTCGCCGTCCCTGACGACGGTGCCGTCCCAGAGCACAAAGCGCGTGATCTCGCCGCGCACGTCGCAGCCCTCGCCGACGGCCGACTCGCCACCATTCGCCCAGAGGTTGGCGGCGAGGTAGGAGCGGGGCGTGCCGCAATCGAACCAGGCGGCCTGTCCGACGTCCACCACCGACAACCGGCCCGCCTCCGCCGCGGGCCGCCACGAGGTGCCGAACAGGCCGCTCGGCACCTCGTCGAGCTCGCGCACCGCGGCCCACGG
>DATKAS010000255.1:0-4928 GCA_035497855.1 Acidimicrobiales bacterium | reverse complement strand
TCACGGGAGCCGGCGGCATGCTCGAGCACCGCTATATCTCGCCGGGATCGCGAGAAGTCGGCCGGTAGCCTGCCGACGTGGCGCGCTACTACCTCACGACACCGATCTACTACGTGAACGACGCGCCCCACATCGGGCACGCGTACCCCACGCTGATCGGTGATGCAGTGACGCGTTGGCATCGGCTGCTCGGCGACGAGGTGCACTTCCTCACTGGCACGGACGAGCACGGCCTCAAGGTGCAGCAAGCTGCTGAGGCGCAGGGCGTGACGCCGCGCGAGTGGGCCGACATCACCGTCGAGCGCTACCGCGACGCATGGCGCCTGCTCGACATCGCGAACGACGACTTCATCCGCACGACCGAGCCCCGCCACTACCGAGGTGTCGAGAAGCTGCTGCAGGCCTGCTACGAGGCGGGAGACATCGAGCTCGGCACGTACGAGGGTCTCTACTGCGTCGCGTGCGAGGCGTACTACACCGAGGCCGAGCTCGTGGACGGGAACTGCCCGATCCACGGTCGCCCCGTCGAGCACATGAAGGAAGAGAACTACTTCTTCAAGCTCAGTCGGTACGGCGATCGGCTGCTCGAGTGGTACGGCGCGCATCCCGACGCGGTGCAACCCGAGTCGCGGCGCAACGAAGTGCTCGGCTTCATCCGCCAGGGCCTTCTCGACTTCTCGGTCAGTCGCACGTCGTTGAAGTGGGGCATCCCGATCCCGTGGGACGAGCGCCACGTCACCTACGTGTGGTTCGACGCGCTCGCGAACTACATCACCGCGATCGGCTACGGCGACGACGACGCTCGGTTCAAGACGTGGTGGCCCGGCCATCACCTGATCGGCAAGGACATCCTGCGCTTCCACTGCGTGTACTGGCCGGCGATGCTGCTGTCGGCAGGGCTCGAGCCGCCGACGAGCATCCACGTGCATGGATGGTTGCTCATCGGCGGCGAGAAGATGAGCAAGACCAAGCTCAACCAGATCACGCCTGCTGACCTCGTCGCAGACTTCGGTGTCGACGGGTACCGGTACCACTTCCTCGCGGACGTGCCCTTCGGTCCCGACAACGACTTCTCGTACGAGGGGATGGTCGCGCGCTACAACGCTGACCTCGCGAACAACCTCGGCAACCTGCTGTCGCGCGTCACCACGGTGGTCGGCAAGCAGTGCGGCGGCATCGGCCCGTCACCGCGTCCGAACAGCCCGCTCGCCCATGCGGCAGTTCAGGCGTTCGACCACGCCGCCGCGGCATGGGAGCGCGTGCAACCCTCCGACGCGCTCGAGGCGACGTGGCGGTTGATCCGCGCGACGAACGCCGAGCTCGAGGCGACCGAGCCGTGGAAGGCCGAGCCCGGTCCTGCGGTCGACGGTGTGCTGGGTGACGCGCTCGAGGTGCTCCGGATCGTCGCGGTGCTCGCGAGCCCGGCGCTGCCCAACGCCTCGCAGGAGATCTGGCGCCGCATCGGCCTCCGCGGGTCGGTGCTCGACCAGCGTCTGCCCGCCGCGGTGGCCTGGGGCGGATACCCGGGCGGCTTGCCCGTCGAGAAGGGCGCACCGCTGTTCCCGCGCCTGGCCGTCGCCTCGTCGTGACCTGGACGGACAACCACTGCCATCTCGACGACGAGCGCATGCCGGGTGGCGCGACCGCAGCGGTCGAATCCGCTCGCGCTGCCGGTGTCGATCGGATGATCACGATCGGCACTGACGCGGACCGCAGCCGCACGGCCATCGACATCGCGTCCGCGCACGACGGCGTGTGGGCCACCGTCGGGCTCCATCCGCACGACGCGAGCAATGGCGTCGACACGATCGTCGCGATGCTCGACGCGCCGCGGGTCGTCGCGGTGGGTGAGTGCGGTCTCGACTACCACTACGACCACTCGCCCCGGGAGGTGCAGCGCGACGCGTTCGCCGCGCAGATCGACCTCGCACACGAGCGCGACCTCACGCTGGTGATCCACACGCGCGAAGCGTGGGACGACACGTTCGACATCTTGCGTGCGCATGGCGCACCTTCGCGCACCGTCTTCCACTGCTTCACCGGCGGCCATGAGGAGGCAACGCGGTGCCTCGATCTCGGCGCGTACCTGTCGTTCAGCGGCATCGTCACGTTCCCGAATGCGTCTGACGTGCGAGAAGCTGCGGTGCTCTGCCCGATCCAGCGGCTGCTCGTCGAGACCGACGCTCCGTACCTCACGCCCGTTCCGCATCGCGGCAAGCCCAACCAGCCTGCGTACGTCCCGTTCGTCGGCGCTGCCATCGCGGCACTGAAGGGCATCGATGTGGCAGCAGTCGCCGAAGCGACCGCAGCGGCAGCGACCGAAGCGTTCCTCCTCAACTAAGTTCGTCCCCCGTTCGAGACCCCGGGGGAAGGTGGAGCTCTGGAGGTGACGCCGGCCGAGCGACGTCGCATCGTCGCTGCGGTCCTCGTGACGGTGACTGCTCTCGCGGTCGTGTTCGTCGTGTCGCGCGGCGCCAAGCGCGACGACCATGTGTCGGCGACGGGCACGGGCACGACGGTCGTCTCGTCGACGACCGTCGTCGAGGCGCCGCCGGCAACCGCGGTGCGAGTCGTCGAGCTCGCCGAGACCGTTGCCGCACCGCCTCCGTCGATCGCCGATCCAGCACCCACCACTGTCGCGACCACCGCACCTCCGACGACGCACAAGCCGAAGCCCACCACGACGGTGAAGGTCAGGCCCACGACGACGGTCACGACGGCACCGACGACGACCGTGCTCGACACCGCGCCTCCTGCGACTGCACCACCGAGCACAGTCGTGGTAGATCCCGGCGTCACTGCAGCGGTGGCGAACATGCAAGAGGGGCGCGGCACGTTCCACCGGTACGACAACACCGATCCCCAATGGGGTGAGCGGCCGTGTGCGCACCGCACGTTGCCGAAGGGCACCATCGTCACCGTCACGAACACGCAGACGGGCGCGACGACGTGGTGCATCGTCAAGGACCGCGGCCCCTACGGCAACGCGATCATCGATCTCGACGAGGAGCAGTTCGTCGAGATCGCCCCGGTCTCAGCCGGTGTCGTCAACGTGCGCATCACTTGGTGACGCTCAGCGGACGTGACATCTCCGAGCTGCTAGCGGTCAACGGACTGCATCCGAGCCGTGCGCTCGGGCAGAACTTCGTCACCGACCCGAACACCGTGCGCCGAATCGCGCGGCTTGCCGGGGTGCGCGAGGGAGACCGCGTCGTGGAGATCGGTGCGGGGCTGGGGTCGCTCACGCTCGCCCTCGCCGAGACGGGAGCGTCGGTGACGGCGATCGAGGTCGACCGCGGGATCGTGCCGGTGCTCCGCGGCGTCGTCGAGCCACACGGGGTGCGCGTGATCGAGGCGGATGCGCGCACGATCGATTGGCCGACCGTGCTCGGGGACGAGAGGTGGACGCTCGTTGCGAACCTGCCGTACAACGTCGCGACGCCGCTCGTCGCCGATCTGCTCGACGACGTGCCCCAGATCGATCGCATGCTCGTGATGGTGCAGCGTGAGGTCGGCGAACGGCTCGCTGCTGCCCCGGGCGACGAGGCGTACGGCGCGGTGTCGGTGAAGGTGGCGTACTGGGCGCGAGCCGAAGTGGTGGGCCGCGTGCCGCGCACCGTCTTCCTCCCGAAGCCGAACGTCGAGTCGGTGCTCGTGCGCATCGAACGGCGGATCGTCCCGGCGGTCGCGGCTGATGTGGATCCCGAATGGCTGTTCGCCGTGGTGCGGGCGGGGTTCGCACATCGCCGCAAGATGCTGCGGGGCGCGCTCGCTGGGGTCGCGACCGTGGAGCAGCTCGAGGCCGCGGGCGTCGCACCGACCGCACGCGCCGAGGAGCTCGATGTCGAGGCGTGGGGCCGGATCGCCCGCGAGGCTGCAGCACGTGGTTGAGGTGCGCGCGCCTGCCAAGCTGACGGTGAGCTTCCGCGTCACCGGACGTCGCCGCGACGGCTACCACTTCATCGACGCGGAGATGGTGAGCCTCGACTTCTGCGATCGTCTCCTGATCGGTGACGGTGATGGCCTCGAGATCGTGGGCCCCGCGGCGGCGGGGGTCCCGGTCGACGACACGAACCTGATTCGCCGCGCGCTCGCAGTGATCGGCCGCACCGCTCACGTGCACGTCGACAAGCACGTTCCTGCCGGGGCCGGTCTCGGCGGTGGATCGAGCGACGCGGCCGCGATCCTGCGGTGGGCAGGCATCGCCGACGTCGCCGTCGCTGCATCACTCGGAGCGGACGTGCCGTTCTGCCTCACAGGGGGCCGCGCTCGCGTGACGCGCGTCGGCGACGTCGTGACACCGCTGCCACCGGAGCCGCGCACCTTCACGTTGGTGCTGCCGCCGTTCGGCATGTCGACGGCCGACGTCTACCGCGCCTGGGACGACCTCGGCGGTCCGGCGGGGGAGCACGGCAACGACCTCGAGCCTGCGGCGATCGCCGTCGATGCCCGCCTGCTCGAATGGCGGCAACGCATCCAGGCGGCGACGGGGCTGCGTCCCACCCTTGCGGGGAGCGGGTCCACCTGGTTCGTCGACGGCGACCACGCGTACGCCACGGCGACGCTCGCTCCGGCGCGCGTGGTCGTCGCCGGTACGACTAGCTGACGGGCAGTGTCTCGCCCGTCTCCAGCAGCGTTTTGAGCTCTGCGATCACTCGTGGCCAGCCGTCTCGAACCATCGTTGCCGCGGTGCTTCCCGCCTCGAAGTTGTCGTGGAGGACGGTGAGCTTGACGATCCCGCCGAGCTCCTCGATGTCGAACGTGACGACCGAGCGTCGCTCGGACGCGAGCGTCGCGCGGAGGTCCTCGCTCATGCCTTGCGCGTTGGCCCACTCGCGCGTGTAGCTGTGCCACGAGTAGGCGAGACGCCGGTACGGGTCACTTTCGATGACGACTTGCCCTGGATCGACGACTGTGGTGTCGCCGAT
>DATKAS010000254.1:0-4307 GCA_035497855.1 Acidimicrobiales bacterium | reverse complement strand
CTCAGAGCTCGAGCGCTTCCGACGAGAGCACGGCTGAACGCCTCGTCGCGTTGACGGTTGCTGGTGGGCCGATCTTGTGGGGCTTGGCGGTCGGGCTCTCGGTGGCCACACTGATCGGCCAGGTGCAGGTCAACATGGGCGAGCGGGACACTGGCTGGCCCTTCTTCAAAGCTCAAACAAAGGCCGGTCGCGTCGCAGCGATCGCGGTTCATGGCGCGCTCACTGCCTTCTTTTTCTTCGGCTTTCTGCTCTCACTGCTCCGCTCGTGAGCCGTCACACGCTCCTGAGCCGTCACACCTGGAACGCTGGTTCCGAGCGACGCGCATGCCCTGCCGTGATCACGCGTGGCCAGCCGAACGCTGGTCGCCCGCGCGCGTAGCAACCGTCCGTTTGGTCAAGGGGTGGACTCGCCGCGTTGATGGAGGCAGGCGGCGCCTGCGAGGTGAACCGTCCGCTTGCTGGGTCGTATTGTCGTGCTCGGGTCATGTTGAACCAGCTCGGTGGGAGGTGCTGGCGGCTTCATCACCGGCGCGCAAGGGATGATGGGACGGGACGACTGTGGGAACCTGAACCCGAACGACTGGGAAGTCGACGCGTTCCCAGATAGTGGCGGGTGGGTCGGGCCACAGACCCCGCTCCTCGTGCTGGACGTCTCGCGTCGTCATTGTCATCTCACCGTCGGTCCGTGGCACCTCTTCTGATGCTTGCTGCCACTCCGAATCAAGGGCCGCCGCTGTGGGGCGCGGTCTTGACGGCGCTGATCGGGATCGGGGCCGGAGCTGTCGGCTGGCTTCTGCTGGCGAAGCGCAAGCAACGGCAGGCCGGTCATGAACGGTGGCCCCTGTTCGGTCGAGGGGTCGCGAGAGGGAACCGGTCGGAGACCTACACGACGATGGTCTATGTCTGGGGACCACTAACGCTGATCGCGTTCGGCGCCGTCATCTTCGTCACCGGAGTCATCTGGATGTTCTGATGCTCAACGGGCTGCGCGTTCACCCGTGTGCCTTCTGGCTGACCTGATCTTGGCCCTCTGTGGGACCGCGTTCGCGGCCTTGATCATCCTCTTCGATGTCGGAAGCCGTGAGTTACCGAGATCGTGGGAACCTTCGGAGTAGGTAGGCGCGCCATCGGTGGGCCGGCCCTGAGGCCCTCCAAAGCGACCAGTTGAACGCACCGAACACGACGCCGAGGAGAAGGGCGATGGTCCAGGACCTGAAGACCAACAGCCCAACTAGCGCTGCTGCCGCTCCCGACGCCAAGCCCCACAGTTTGGGATTGCGGGTCACCCATGTCGACACGTCCACTAATTCCACCGTGCTCCATGCCGCCAGTCGCAGTCCGCGAACTCGATCCTGCGCTTAACGCCCGAGCTCCTTCGCGGCGGCTTCGCGCACCCAGTCGATCATCTCGGCGCGCGTCACCACGCCTTCGTGCACTGTCAGCTGCACGCCGAGGCCGTCGAGCAGCGCGGTGAGCCGCCACGCCGCGCCGTTCGGGTCGTCGCAGTGGAACTCGCCCGACTGCACGCCTTCGACGATGATCTTCTCGATCGTCTGCTGCCACGCGAGGTCGAGCTCTTGCGAGATGTCACGGAGCTCGCGGCTGCGCATCGCCTCACCCCAGGAGTCGATCCAGAGCAGCCACCCCGTCTCGCTCTCGCTCGGCGAGTAGAGCTGGAAGATGCGCTCGAGCTTCTCGGCCGCGGTCTCGCCCTCGGCAACCGTCGACGCGAGGCGAGCGAGATCTGACTCGGAGGCGTAGCGCAGTGCTTCGGCGAACAGCGCGCCCTTCGACTCGAAGTGGTAGTGGATGAGCCCGCTCGACACGCCGAGCTCGTTCGCCACGTCGGCGATGCGCGTGTTCGCGAACCCACGCTCGATCACGACCTTGCACGTCGCTTCGAGGATCTCGTGGCGTCGTTCGTCGACGCTGGGACGCGGCACTTGCCGAACGTTACCGCGCGCTTCCGGGAAGAAACGTCACCCGGCGTAGATGTTCAGCCGATCTTCACGTGCGAACCCGACGAGCGTGATGCCTGCTGCGGCCGCGGTGTCGACGGCGAGCGCCGAAGGCGCCGACACGGCGACGAGCGTCGCGAAGCCCGCGGCCCACGCCTTCTGCACGATCTCGAAGCTCGCGCGGCCGCTGACGAACAGGCCGAGCCCCGTCGCGGGCAGTGCCTCGTCGAGCAGCAGCCGTCCGACGACCTTGTCCACCGCGTTGTGGCGTCCGATGTCCTCGCGCACGAGAACCGGCATGCCTTCGGCGTCGAACGCCGCCGCCGCATGCAGGCCGCCCGTCGTGTTGAACAGCGGCTGCTCGCTGAGCACCCGAGCAGGCACCTTGGCGAGCACGTCGAGGTCGATGGGGGAGGGTGGCAGCGGCGTGAGCCGCGCGCACAGGTCCTCCAGCGTCTGCGAGCCGCACAGCCCGCACGAGGAGGTCGCCGTGGTGAGTCGCGGCGTGGGCTCGGGCGCGCGGCCCCCGGTCTCGACGCTCACCACGTTGAACTCGGTGCTCACCGCCGAGCCGGTGCCGCAGTAGCGCACGGTCTTGACCGGCGCGCCGCCGAGGAGGCCGTCGCCGTGGAGGAAGCCGACGGCGAGCTCGAAGTCGTGCCCGGGCGTGCGCATCGTGGTGGCGACGAGGTGGTCGTCGAGGCGGATCTCGAGCGGCTCTTCGACGACGAGCTCGTCGGGCACGCGCCGAACGTCACCCTCGTCGTGCTTCGTCACCAAGACGGTGCGGGTGCGCCCCCGAGCCATGAGGAAAGGCTACGTGCGCCAAGTCCGCGAACGCGAAGTCCTCGAACCCGTCGATCACCAGATGCGCGGCCCGCAGGTCGTGCCCGAGCGTCATCGGTCCGGGCGCAGCGATGACGAACATGCCCGCCGCCGCCGCGGACTGCGTGCCCGCTTCGGAGTCTTCGAACGCGACGCTGCTCGTTGGCTCGGCCGCGAGCTCGCGACACGCCAACAGGTACGGATCGGGGAACGGTTTGCCCCGCTCGACGCGGTCGATGGTGGCGAGGGACGCGAAGTGGTCGCGTATGCCGAGCCGGTCGAGGTGATACTCGATCCAGTCGGACGCAGAGTTCGACGCGATCGCCATCGGGATCCCGTGTGCGCGCGCGTCGTCGAGGAGCTCCTGCACGCCGGGTCGCAGCTCGGTCAGGTCGTCGATCTCGGCCGCATGCGCCCGGTTGCGACGGCGAGCCTCGTGCGCGTCGACCGCGCCGTCGGTCGCGTGCACGAGCTCGTCGACCCAGTGAGCGCCCCACATCGTGCCGGCGGCCTGCATCCACGCATCGGGAGGAAGGTCGAGGCCGAAGTCCGCGTAGGTGCGCCGCACTGCCTCGTACACCGCGGTCTCGGTGTCGACCATCGTGCCGTCGAAGTCGAACACGATCGCCGCCGGGAGCATGCATTGGAGGGTACCGGTCGCGTCGCGCCGCCTCAGTCGTAATGCGTCACGTCATCCCACATGTCGGCCCACGGCCGCACCGGCGCGTCACAGACCCAGATCGGCAGACCCTGCTCGTCATTGTCGACGCCGACGCCGTCGTCGACGTGCGCGGCGATCCGGCAATCGGTCCAGTACGGGTCGAGGTAGCGACGGTCGGAGAAGCCCGTGAGCACGACCGGGCCAGCCGAGTCGGGGGGGATGCCCCAGTCGCTGTAGGAGTTGTGGCCTGAGTACGCGCGGGGAAGGCCGCGAGCCGGGCCGAACCGATCGATCGCTCCCGCTTCCCCGTAGTTCGCGGTGAAGAGCACCACGGACGCTCGCTGATCGGGCGGCAGTGACGCGACGACCGCCGCCACCTGGTCGACGAACCTCGGCCACCCGACCGTCTCGAGCGTCTCCGGGTTGACGTCCGCGACCACCGAGTCGCCGACGTCGCGCACCGGCAAGAGGGGGAGGGCGAGGAACGCGGACGCGACCGCCGTCAAGGCGACTGCTGCGCCGACGACGACGGCACGCGTCGGGGTGTGGATCCACCGATCGAGGACGACTGCGCCCGCGGCGAGGTACACGAAGAGGAGGGGCACGAAGTAGTACCCCTTGCCCCCGCCGAGGAAGGTCGCGACGAGCAGCACGGGGTACGCCCACGCGATCGGCCGCACGAGGCGGGTCCGCTCGTTCCGCAACAGCCACCAGAAGCCCGCGATCCACACGGGGAACAGCAGTGGGCCCATCAGCAGCACCTGCAATGGCAGCAGATCGCCTCGGTTCGAGGCACCGTCGTTCTGGGAGATCGACCGAGCCATGTCGAGCTGTGGCCATCCGTGCGTCGCCTGCCAGATGAG
>DATKAS010000253.1:0-5008 GCA_035497855.1 Acidimicrobiales bacterium | reverse complement strand
GCGGCGTCGGCCACCGCGGGATGGGCCATCAGCACGTTCTCGATCTCCGCGGGATAGATGTTCTCGCCGCCCGAGACGATCATGTCCTTCACGCGGTCGTGGATGTAGAGGTATCCGTCGGCATCGAGGTAGCCCGCATCGCCGCTGCGCAGCCATCCCTCGGCGAGGATCGTCTTCCCGGTCTCCTCGTCGAGGTTCCAGTACCCCTTCATGTTCTGCACGGTGCGGATCCAGATCTCGCCGACCTCGTTCACGTCTGCGTCGGAACCCGTCGAAGCGTCGACGATCCGGATCTCGACACCCGCGAGCGGCCTGCCGGCGGAGCGCAGCCGGTGCGCGTTCGGTCCACTCGGGTCGTGGTCGTCAGGGAACAGGCCGGTGACCGCACCGGTGGTCTCGGTCAGGCCGTACAGCTGCACGAACCCACACCCGAAGACCCGCAATGCGTCCTCGAGCACCTGAGTCGAGATCGGAGAGGCGCCGTACGCGATCAGCTCGAGCTTCGAGAAGTCGGTGTCCGCGATCTCCGGGACCCTGCACATGAACTGGAGGACTGCAGGCACCAAGAACGCGTGGGTGACGCCCCGCTTCTCGATGATCCTGGCGATCGCCACGGGATCGATCTCCCGGACGATGACGTCCTCGCATCCTGCTGTGAGGCCGACGCATGCCCAGCCTCCTCCGCCGATGTGGAACAACGGCATCGCGACGAGGTTCACCGAGTCGGGTGTGAAGAGGAGCTGCTTGCTCAACCCGTCCATCGCGGTGAACAGGTTCGCGTTCGTGAGCATCACGCCTTTGGGAAGGCCGGTCGTGCCCGACGAGTAGAACTGCAGCGCGACATCGTGTGGCCCCGCCTGCAGGCCCGGATCGGTCGCGTCGTGACGCGCGAGCCAGTCCTCGAACGACTCGTGACGGGGATGCGATCCGACGACGACGATCTTCTTCACCGTCGTGAGCTCGCCCTCGATCGCGTCGAGCACCGGGGCGAACTCCTCGCCCACGACGAAGACAGTCGCCTGTGAATCGTTGACGATGTACGCGACCTCGGGCGGCGCGAGCCGCCAGTTCACCGCGACGTCGACCGCATTGACCTTCGCCCCTCCGATCAGCACGTCGAAGTACTCGGGTCCGTTCTTGTCGAGGAACGCGACACGGCCCTGCTGCTCGACTCCTTCGGCGAGCAGTGCGTTCCCGACCCGGCTCGTTCGCGCGTCGAGCTCTCCGTACGTGATGACTCGATCCCCGGCACGGAGCGCGATGTGGTCACGCCGTTGTGCACCGTGGACTCTCGCCAGGTCGGAGATGCTGCTGATCGCCATTCCCCATACTCCTTCAGACGGAACGCTTGTTGCCGAACTGCTGCCAGTGGGTGACCGCCGCCACGGGCTTCCGCCGCGCCCTCCCGAACTCGCCGGTCGGGCGGCCCATCGGCACCACCGCGGCGACCTCCATGGTCTCCGGGATCGCGAGCACTGCGCGCAGGTCGTCATGGAGGATGCGGACGACGGTCGTGAGCGCCGTGCCGATGCCCAGCCCACGTGCCGCGAGCATGAAGTTCTGGACGGCCGGATACACGGACGCGTACAGCGGGCCGATGTCCATCGGACCCTCGTCGTCCCGCGGCGTCCACTCGATGATCGGGAGGAGGAAGAGCACCATCGCCGGCGCCTCGCCGAAGTGGTCCGCGAGATGTCGGGAGGCCGCCGCCGTGCGCCGCCAGGACGACTCGTCCTCCGGGGTGCGGAAGCGCGGCGTCACCGCGAGGAGCGTGCGCTCGTACCGGTCGTAGGCGCGGCGGTACAGCGCACCCACCGCTGTACGCAGCGGGGCATCCGTCACGACCAGGTACTGCCACGGCTGGACGTTGCCGCCGCTCGGCGCCTGCTGTGCTGCCTGCAAGCAGTGCAGGATCTCCTCGTCCGTCACGGGTTCGTCGGAGTACCTGCGCATCGCGCGCGTCGTGAGCAGCGCGTCGTCCAGCTCCATGGAGCAGCCCCCTTCAGGTCGCCCCATACCCTTGCACTGATGACTGGGCCATCGTTGTGAGCGGCATCGAGCCCCACCTCACGGAAGCGCCGAGCCATCACCCGCGCTGGTTCGGCGACCTCGCGATCGTCGCCGTCGGGTTGGGCATCGTCGCCCTGATCGCCTCGACGCTCAGCTGGTGCGACTTCAGCGTGAAGGCGTACCGGCTCGCCGCCGCGGTGCCCGTCCTGCTCTGCCCCGGTGGGCCGAAGGCCGGTGAGCTGGCGAAGGGAAGCCTCGTGCGGGTGTCCGCGGTGTACTCCGGCAAGTTCGGGCAGTTCAGCGAGGTGTCGAGCGGGAACGACACCGGGTGGGCGAGCGGCCTCTCCGTCGACTCGGCGACCGGCGTGACGACCGCGAAGATCTTCGGCTTGCCCACCGTCACCGATCCCGCCTTCGACGGGCCGGACTGCACCTCGACCGCGCCCACGACCACGGTGGCTCCGACGACGGCGCCGACGACCTCGGTGCCCGAGACCACGGTCGCGACGACCGTGGCAGGGACGACCGCACCGAAGACGCCGACGACGGTGGGGCGCACGACGAACCCACGCCCGACCGTGCGGCCGACGACTGCTCCGACGGCACCGACCACGACCGCGACGACCTTGCCGACGACGAGCACCACGGCCGACACCGAAGGACCCGACGTGGGGCCGGTGCGACTCCAGCCCTCGACGATCGTCGAGCAGACCGTCAGCGTCGGCGCGACGTGCCCGGGGACGAACGTCGCTCAGCTCACGGTCAGCGTCAGCGATCCGAGCGGTGTGAAGTCGGTGACCTATCACGCGACAGCGCGGGCGCTCGAGGAGGATGGCGCGCTGTCGAACGTCGACGAGGTCTACTCGAGCACCGTGGGACCGTTCAGCAACGCGTTCACGGCGAACGACAAGGCGACGAGCGCAGTCATCGCTGTCGAGATCATCGCAACCGACAACAAGGGAAACGTCACCACCGCGGTCGGCTCGGGCATCCTGCTGCGCTGCGCGCCGGCGGCAACGACGACGACGAGCACGACCCTCCCGGCCACCACGTCGACCACGCTGTTCATCCCCTGAGGCAAAGAGGCGACAGGGTGGAGGCACGACGCAGCCTCATCGGCTTCGGTGTCGGCGTTGCCGGCGTGGCGCTCTGCACGCTCGTGCTGCTTCCGTTCCGCTCCCACCTCACGCGCGCGACGCCGGCACTCGTGCTCGTGCTGCCCGTGATGGTCGCCGCGATCATCGGCGGCATCGTCGCCGCGATCGGTGTCGCCATGGCAGCAGCCACCGCGTTCACGTTCGTGTTCATCCCACCGGTGGGCACGTTCCGAGTCGCGCTGCACGAAGACGTCGTTGCGCTCGTCGCGTTCATCGGCGTCGCAGTGATCGCCGGCTGGCTGGTTGCCCGCGAGGTGGAACGGCGACGCTCGTCCGAGCGGCACCGCGCGGAGCTGCTGGAGGCGGTCGATCACCAACGGGCCGCGTTGCTGCGTTCGGTGTCGCACGACCTGCGCACGCCCTTGGCGATGATCCGGCTCGCCGCATCCGACCTCCGCTCCGACCCGGGGTACGACGCGACGCGCCGAGCCGAGCTCCTCGACTCGGTCACCGACGAGACCGAACGCCTCGATCGCATCGTGGCGAACATCTTGAGCCTGAGCCGGATCGAGGCCGGCGCGTTTCAGCCGAGTCTCGACAGCATCGACATCGGCGAGCTGATCGAGCACACGACTGCTCGGCTCCGCCGGCTGCTCGCGCATCACGACCTCCGGGTCGAGATCCCCGACGACCTCCCGCTCGTCGACGCCGATTACAGCCAGATCGATCAGGTGGTGACGAACCTGCTCGAGAATTCGGCTCGCCACACGCCACCAGGCACGGCGATCGAGGTGCGCGCTCGCCGCGACGGCGATCGGGTGACCATCGCGATCGCAGACAACGGTCCCGGCATCGACCCCGCGATCCGCGACTCGATGTTCGAGCCGTTCCGGTCGCCGAGGCATGCGTCGACCGGGATCGGCTTGTCGATCTGCTCGGCGATCATCGAGGCGCACGGCGGTACGCTCCGCCTCTGTGACGACACCGGTGACGGAGCCTGCTTCGAGCTCACCCTCCCCGTCCACCACTGACCAGGACATCCTCGTGGTCGACGACGAGCCCGCGCTGTGCGGCGCGGTCGGTGCCGCGCTCGAGGCGCGCGGCTATCGCATCCGCACGGCCGCGTCGGGACACCAGGCGCTGGCAGCAGCGTCGACCCACGAGCCCGACATCATCCTCCTCGACCTGGGGCTCCCTGATCTCGACGGGATCGAGGTGTGCAAGCACCTGCGGCGGTGGTACCGCAGCCCGATCATCGTCCTCACCGCCGACGGCTCCGAGCGACGGAAGGTGCGCGCGCTCGAAGAGGGTGCAGACGACTACGTGACCAAGCCCTTCTCGATGCCGGAGCTGCTCGCCCGCGTGAACGTCGCGGCGCGGCATCGGCGCGCGCTGGCACCGATCATCGACGGCGCGTGCATCGATGTCGGCTCCCTTCGTGTGGATCCGGCGAGCCACGAGGCCTGGATCGACGGAGCGCGGCTCGACCTGACCCGCAAGGAGTTCGCGCTGCTCACCGTGCTCGCTCGCAACGCCGGCCGGGTGCTGACCCATCGCACGTTGCTCGTCGAGGTCTGGGGCGAGCCGCTGCCGTCGAGCACGCAGCCGTTGCGCACTGCGATCACCACCTTGCGCAAGAAGCTCGGCGCCGGTGCCGGGCGACCGACGCTCGTCACCGAGCCAGCCGTCGGGTACCGCCTGCTGCAGCCCGACACCGGTGTGTAGCAGGCAGAACACACTTCTCACACACAAATCTGACCTGTAACACGGCGTTCATTCCCACGTGCAGAGCGAGAAACAGGTCCGGCCTTTCGTTCCCTCGGGCGCACTCGCGCCCGAGGGGGAGACGAGAGGAGACCAGGTTTGTCGAACGGGAAGAAGTTCATTCTGCTCGCCGTCCT
>DATKAS010000252.1:0-4464 GCA_035497855.1 Acidimicrobiales bacterium | reverse complement strand
CCGCCCTCGACGACGTGTACGTGCTCGGCAACGCCGCTGCCGACGTCGCCCACTTGCTCTCCGAGCTGCTCGACAACGCCACGCAGTTCTCGGCGCCCGGCACGCGAGTCGAGGTCATCGGTCGGCGGAAGGGCGGCGGCTACCTGCTCTCGGTCTCGGACCTCGGCATCGGCATGACCGCACAGCAGCTCGACGAAGCGAACGAGCTCCTCGCTCATCCGCCGGTCACGGGCCTGTCGCTGTCACGGTCGCTCGGCTTCATCGTGGTCGGTCGCCTCGCCAAGCGCTACGGCGTCACCGTCGAGCTCACCGCCGCTGCGGTGGGCGGCGTCACGGCCCTCGTCGACCTGCCGCCGTCGCTGCTCACCACGCCGTCGTCCGGTGACGGGTTCACCCCCGACCCGAACGACACCACGTCGCTCAGCCTGCTCGGCACGCTCGACCCGCAGCCGCCCGTCGGCCCGCTCGTGTCGACCGCGAGCAAGGCGCCCGCATGGACCCGCGCCGAGGAGCAGCCCGACGCAGTGTGGGAGCGGCTCATCGAGATCAGCCCCGAGCAAGGGGTCGAGCTCGACCGTCAGACTGTCTCTTCGGGTTGGGACGAGGGCGGCACGACCTTGGGTCCCTGGTCCGAGGCCCCGCCGTCCACGCCGGCCGTCCCGGTCGCGAGGGCGCCCGAGACCCCGGCAGCGACCGTGGCTGCCGCCGCGACGCTCGCCGAAGCCATCCCCGCGAGCCCGACGCTCGACGCCGAGCTCGCCGAGTTCTCCACGCCGGATCCCGAGCCGATCACGCCGAGCGGCCTGCCTCGCCGCCGCGCCGGTGACGCGCCCAAGCCCAACGGCGAGCTCGGTGGCGACGCGATCCTGCCGTCGAGCCCGCTCGATGTCCCGGCTCCGTCACCGCTGCCGCGGCGCAACGCGAGCGGTGCACGATCCTTCTCGAGCACGACCCCGGTGTTCGGCACCGAGTCGTCGGCCCGGGCATCGAGCCGCAGCCCCGAGGAGATCCGCTCACTGCTCTCGAGCTACCGCAGCGGCCTCACCCAGGGTCGCCTCAGCGACGCCCTCAAGTCCCGCACCAATGGTTCAGCGAACGCTGAGAACGGAGAGCAGTCATGACGGGCCTCAGCCCCGATGCCCGCAACATCAGCTGGCTCGTCTCGAGCTTCGTCCAGCGGGTTCCCGGCGTCGCGCACGCGATCGTCGTGTCGTCAGACGGCCTCCCCATGGCGGTGTCCGAAGGGCTCGACCGCGAGGCGGCGGATCGGTTCGCTGCGGTCGCGTCGGGCCTGATCGGCCTCGCGAACGGTGTCGCCGGTCCCTTCGGCGGTGGCGCGGTGCACGAAGTCATCATCGAGATGGAGCGCGCGTTCCTCTTCGTGACCGGCATCAGCGACGGCTCGTGCCTCGCGGTGGTCGCGCAGGCCGGCTGCGATGTCGGCCTCGTCGGGTACGAGATGGCAGTGCTCGTCGAGCGCGCCGGTCCCGTCCTCACCCCGGCGCTGCGAGCCGAGCTCCAGGCGGCCCTTCCGGCGTGAACGATCGGGTTCTGGCCGATCTGGCGGGAGACGGCGACGCCCCGCCGCGCGGCGGTGGCGGGAACTTGCGCGCCGCGCTGCCGCTCGACATCCCACGCTCGGCGTCGCACGACGAGCTGTGGGAACGCGACGCGAGCAAGCCGGCCGCAACGGACGAGCCAGAGCCCGAGCAGGCCGCGGCGCCCACTCCCGATGTCGTGAGTGAAGCGCTCGCGGCGTACGCGACCACGCCGCCGGAGCCTCCTGCGGCGACCGCCCCCGCGGTGCGACCCCAAGAGCTCGGCGAGGACGGTCCGGGTCGGCTCGTGCGGCCGTACGCGATGACCGGTGGGCGCACGCGCTCGACCGGTGCAGAGATCCCGCTCGAAGCGCTCGTCATCGTCACCGACGAGGGACGCCGCCGCGCGTCGGGGCTGGCATGGGAACAGCTGGCGATCGCAGAGCTGTGCGCTTCGCCGATGTCGGTGGCCGAGGTGTCGGCCCACTTGAAGGTGCCGCTCGGCGTGGCTCGAGTCCTCGTCGGCGACATGGCGGCCGAGGGCTTGGTCGAGATGAGCGGCGCGAGTGGGAGCGAGCAAGCCCCGAATGACCTGAACCTCTTGGAAAGGGTGCTCAATGGCCTTCGTGCCCTCTGATCGGTCGGCGGGGCACGCGCCCACTCCGGTGAAGATCGTCATCGCGGGCGGGTTCGGTGCCGGCAAGACGACGTTCGTCGCCGCCATCTCCGAGATCATCCCGTTGTCGACCGAGGCTGCGATGACGTCGGTCAGCGTCGGCGTCGACGACAACACCAAGCGTCAGGCCGGCAAGACGACGACGACCGTCGCGCTCGACTTCGGTCGCATCACGCTCGGCACCGATCTGATCCTCTACCTCTTCGGCACGCCGGGTCAGGACCGGTTCTTCTTCATGTGGGACGAGCTCGTGCGCGGCGCGATCGGCGGTGTGGTCCTCGTGGACACTCGTCGACTCGAGGAGTGCTTTCCCGCAGTCGACTACTTCGAGAGCCGCGACCTTCCCTTCATCGTGGCGGTCAACTGCTTCGACGGCGTCGTCGAGCACAAGATCGAAGATGTGCGTGAGGCACTCGACGTGCGCGCCGACGTGCCGATCGTTCTGTGCGATGCCCGCGGCCGCCAGTCGGTGAAGCTCGCGCTGCTCGAGGTGACGCAGCACGCGATCACTCGTGCCGCGGCTGCCCACTCGCTCGCGGCCCGCTAGCCCCGCAAGAGCTTCTCGACCACGGCGATCCGCTTGGCAGGGCGGCCGGTACGCCGCTCCACGCGGTCCGCGCTGCGGGCCGTGGCGCTGAGCGCGCGATGGCCGAGCCAGCGCAGCGGTTCCGGCTCCCATGCGGGCGAGCGGTGGTTGACCCACGGGAGATCGACGAGTGGTGAGTCGTTGCCCGTGATCAGGTCGGCGAGGGTGCGTCCTGCGAGGTTCGTTGTGGCGACGCCGTCACCGACGTACCCGCCTGCCCACGCCACGCCGCCGGCGGCGTCGTAGCCGCACGACGGGTACCAGTCGCGAGGAACGCCGAGCGGGCCACCCCATGCGTGGGTGATGCGAGCATCGCTCGTCGCGGGGATGAGCTCGGCAAGGACTCTGCGCAGGTCGACGAAGACCTTCTCGACTCGGTCGAACTCGGGACGGATGCGCGAACCGAAGTGGTACGGGGCGCCGCGACCACCGAACGCGATGCGGTCGTCCGCGGTGCGCTGCGCGTAGATGATCATGTGCCGGCCGTCGGACATCGTCTCTCGTCCGTTCCATCCGATCTCCTCCCATACCTCAGGAGGGAGGGGTTCGGTCGCGATCATGAGGGAGTAGATCGGCACGACAGTCGCCCCCCATGCCTCGGTCGCGCGGACGACGACGTCGGCGCGGACGGTGCCGTGCTCGGTGCGGACCATCCGGCCGTCGATCGCCTGCACGGGGGTCTGCTCGTAGAGGACGACGCCCGCGCGTGCGACGACCTCGGCCAACCCTCGGGCGAGGCGAGCGGGATGGATTGCCGCGCAGTGGGGGGTGTGCGCACCCCCGAGGCTGCCGGTCAGCACGATGCGCGCCCGGGCGGCGGGCCCGTCGAGCCATCGGTCGTCGTCGTCGGTGAAGCCCAGGGCGTGGGCCTCGTCGACCTCGTGCTGCAGGCGCTCGACGTGCGCGGGGTTCGTGGCGAACCGTGTCGTGCCGCCCTTCACGAAGTGGCAGTCGATGCCCTCGTCTGCGCTCACCTTGCCGACCTCGTCGACCGTGTCGAACATCGCCCGTTGCATCGCGATCGCGGCAGGACGACCGTGCTGCTTCGCGAGGCGGGCGGGCTCGGCAGCGAACAACGCCGAGCACCAGCCACCGTTGCGTCCGGACGCGCCGAACCCCGCGATGTCCGCTTCGAGCACGACGATGCGCAGCGACGGATCTGCTCGGTGGAGGTAGTAGGCCGTCCAGAGCCCCGTGTACCCAGCGCCGACGATCGCAATGTCGCACTGCAGGTCGCCGGGCAGTGACGGCCGAGGGTCGAGCGAGCCGGGCACGGTGTCGAGCCAGAAGCTGCGGGATGCGTAGGACGGACCCGGCACGGGCGCAAGGGTACGCTCGGCGCCATGAAGTTCGGCATCTTCTACGAGCTGCAGCTCCCACGACCTTGGGAGACCGACTCCGAGTTCACGCTGATCCAGAACGCGCTCGACCAGGTCGAGCTCGCGGACCGGCTCGGGTTCGACTACGCGTGGGAGGTCGAGCACCACTTCCTCGAGGAGTACTCGCACTCGTCCGCGCCCGAGGTGTTCCTTGCGGCAGCGAGCCAGCGCACGAAGGACATCCGGCTCGGGCACGGCATCATCCAGCTCACGACGAACCACCCGGCGCGGGTCGCCGAGCGCGTGTCGACGCTCGACCTCGTGAGCAAGGGCCGCGTGGAGATG
>DATKAS010000251.1:0-2779 GCA_035497855.1 Acidimicrobiales bacterium | reverse complement strand
ACGTCGACGACCACCCGGCCAGCCGAGACGACGGTGGTGTCATCGACCACGTCTGCGCCCGCGTCGCGTTCGACGTCCACGACGAGCGAGCCGGCCCCGCTGCCCGTCGGCGGGACCGGTGTGCACGGTCGGGTCACCGCGGGGCCGACCTGCCCGGTGGAGCGTCCCGACCAGCCCTGCCCACCGAGCCCGATCGCTGGTCGCGTCGAAGCAATCGACGCGGCGGGGCACACGGCCGGCAAGGCCACCACCGACGCCGACGGCCGCTACGCCATCGCGTTGCCGCCCGGTGCCTACACACTGCGAGTTGCCACTGAGGCCATGTTCCCGAGGTGTCCGGACACCGCGGTGTCGGTCCCGTCCGGCCCGCCGGTGGCCGCCGACGTCGACTGCGACACCGGCATCCGCTGACCCGGCGCTCGGCCGGGTGCGCAGGCGGTGACGGGCGGCCGACGGTGACGTTCTCGGCATCGACGAACGTCCCGTCCCCGAAGGCGGCGACGAGGGACGCAGGTCGACCACCTCAACGCGCTGCTCCGACAGGTCAAAGGCGCCGCCCTCGATCTCAATGGGTTCCTCGACCCGGAGGGTCACTACACGAGCGACGCGCTCGACGTCGCGGACGCGCGCGGCGACGGCGTGCACTTCACCCCCGAAGGCGCGGACCTCGTCGCGCACTGGCTCGCCCCAAAGCTCGCGGCGCTCAACGAATGCCGTCAGGACGTGAACGGTGCTCGTCCACTGCAAACGGGTGGTGGATGCCCTGACGTGGAAAGTGGGCGCTGAGGGACTCGAACCCCCGACCCCCTCCTTGTAAGGGAGGTGCGCTGACCAGCTGCGCCAAGCGCCCGTTGAAAGACCGAGGCTACCGCTGACGGTTCGGCGGCGATCGCGTCCGCACGCGACCATCCGAAGTTCGCGCGCGCGCAAGAACTACCCTCGCCCCGATGGCAGGGGCACGCGCCGCGACGGCACGTGGTGACGAGGCTGATCTTCTTCGGCGTTACCTCGATGAGATCGGCGCGCATCCGTTGCTGTCTGCTGCCGACGAGATCACGCTCGCGAAAGCGATCGTCGCCGGGCGCGTCGCGCAGGAGGAGATCGAGGCCGCCATCGCGCGCATCCCCGTCGCGCGTCGCCGCGAGCTGCGCAACGCCATCTCCGACGGAGAGGCAGCACGACGCCGCTTCATCCAGTCGAACCTGCGCCTGGTCGTGTCGGTCGCGCGGCGCTACCAGTCGAGCGGTGTGGGTCTCCTCGATCTCATCCAAGAGGGGAACATCGGCCTCATGCGAGCCGTCGAGAAGTTCGACCATCGTCGGGGCTTCAAGTTCTCGACCTACGCGACGTGGTGGATCCGCCAGGCGATCGGGCGGGCGATCGCCGACACGTCCCGCACGATCCGCGTGCCCGCCCACGTCCGCGACCAGATCGTCGCGGTGTCGCGCAGCGCCCAGCGCCTCCGGGCCGACCTCGATCGCGAGCCCACGGTCGAAGAGCTCGCCGCCGACACCGGGCTCGAGCCGCATCGCGTCGAGGCGACGCAGGTGCACGCCGCGGACCTGCTCTCGCTGTCGGCGCCGACCGGCGAGGATGGCGACGGGGAGCTCGGCGATCTGCTCGCCGATCCGGATGCCGAGGCGTCGTTCGATCGTGCTGCTGCCGTGATGGACGAACACGCGCTGCGCTCGGTGCTCTCGCGGCTCACCCCACGGGAGCGCCACGTCCTGTCGATGCGGTTCGGGCTCGATCGAAGCGACGAGCCCCGCACGCTCGCGGACATCGGCGACGGCTACAAGCTCACGCGCGAACGCATCCGTCAGATCGAGGCGAAGGCGCTCACAAAGCTCCGCCATCCGTGCACGGCTCGCATCACGGAGTCGACGATCGGATGGGGTGAGCCAGTCAACGTCCCGGCTCGTCGGTCGGGCTGACCGGTCGTCGCGCTCGCGCCAGCGCGACGAGGGCACCGGCCGTCTCTGACTGCAGCTCCGGCAGCGCTTCGCTCGGGAACCAACGCACCTCGACGATCTCGACGGAGGTCGGCTTGATCGCATCGGGTGCGATGCCGTTCACGAGTCGCGCCCTGTAGATGACGTCGACACGGCGCGGCTTGGGATCGACGACGACCGCCGGCTCCCCCACGGTCTCGATCTCCGCGCCGACCTCCTCGAACGCCTCTCGCCGTGCCGCGACACCCGGATCCTCGCCACGGTTCAGCAGCCCTCCGGGCAGACCCCAGCGACGACGGTACGCGTGCCGCACGAGAAGCACCGCGCCGTCAGGTCGCTCGATCACGCACATCGCTCCGACGGTGAAGGTCGGGGCGAGGGTGTGCACGACCGCGATGCGGGCGCGGCGGGGCAGGCGCCGGTAGATGCGGAGCAAGAGCGAGTGGAGCGCTTCGATCAAGGCTTCGAGCCTACGAGCGAGGTCACTCGAAGGAACGGCGCGCCGCGATGATCTCGCCGAGAAGCTGCTGTGACGCCGCCGCGACCGGCGTGCGACGGGCACTCGGATCGAGGACGACGAGGTCACGGTCGAACGCATCGAGCACGACGGCGCCGGCTTCGAGGCACACGAGCATCGCCCCCATGTAGTCCCACACCCCGTGCGCGTTGCGGCTGCAGTCGACGAACGCGTCGAGGCGCCCGCAGGCCACGGCACAGATGTCGAGCGCCGACGCCCCGAGCGCCCGGTACTGCTTCCATCCGAACCTTCGCGGTGGATAGCCGGAGACACCGATCACCGAAGACCCGAGCCGGACCGAATCGCTGGG
>DATKAS010000250.1:0-8945 GCA_035497855.1 Acidimicrobiales bacterium | reverse complement strand
TGATCGCCACCCGCTTGCCGCGAAGCCCGGTGAGGTTCCCGTCGGAGTCGCCGCCTGTGTAGTCGTAGTCCCAGCGGCTCGTGTGGAACGTGTGCCCGCGAAAGCCGAGGATGCCGTCGATCGCCGGCAACTTCGGGCGGTGCAGCGGGCCGCTCGCCATGCACACGAAGCGCGCTCGCATCGCATCACCACGGTTGGTGTGCACGATCCACCGGGCGCTCTCGTCGTCCCACCGCATCTCGGTGACCTCGGTCTGGAAGCACGCGTTGCGATACAGATCGAACGTCTCGCCGATCGCCCTGCTGTGGGCGAGGATCTCGGGCGCGTGGGTGTACTTCTCCTTGGGGACGTACCCGACCTCTTCGAGCAGCGGCAGGTAGATGTACGACTCGACGTCGCACATCGCGCCGGGATACCGGTTCCAGTACCACGTGCCGCCGAAGTCGCCACCCTTCTCGATGATGCGGAAGTCGTCGACCCCCGCTTGGCGCAGCCGCGCACCCGCGAGCTGGCCGCCGAAGCCTCCACCGATGATCACCACGTCGACCTCGTCGGTCAGCGGCTCGCGCTCGATGCGCTCGATGTAGGGGTCGTCGAGGTAGTGGGCGTAGTCACCCACCATCTCCTTGTACTGGTCGTTGCCCTCCGGCCGGATGCGCTTGTCGCGCTCCTTCCGGTACTTCTCTCGCAGCGCGTCGGGATCGAACCCGGGCGCGGGCTCAGCGGTTGCGGGTGCGGTGTCAGTCGACAAGGTCGGTCCCCTCCGGCCGTGTGGGTGAGCTGGCTCGCTCATCGTAAGCGACGCCCCCCGGGTCTATGGTCCGGCCATGGTCGCTTACGCCATCAAGACCCCGCCGCAGCACGGCACGTGGCCCGACTTCCTCGCGGTGTGGAAGGCAGCCGACAGCATCGAGCTGTTCGAGTCCGCGTGGACGATGGACCACTTCTATCCGCTCACCCCGCCGATGGACGGCACCCACCTCGAGAGCTGGACGATGCTCGCCGCCCTCGCCGCGCTCACGACCCGGCTGAGGCTCGGATGCATGGTCAACGGCATGCACTACCGCCATCCGGCCGTCACCGCGAATGCCGCCGTGACTGTCGACCACGTCTCTGGTGGCCGCTTCAACCTCGGTCTCGGCGCGGGATGGTTCGAGCCCGAGTCGAACGCCTACGGCATCCCGTTGGGCTCCCTGAAGGAGAGGTTCGACCGGTTCGACGAAGGCGTCGAAGTGATCTCCTCGCTCCTCACGAACGACACGACCACGTTCTCGGGCCGCTACTACACACTCACCGACGCACGCTGCAACCCGAAGCCGCTGCAGTCGCACATCCCGATCGTGATCGGCGGCAAAGGGCCGAAGCGCACGCTGCCCACGGTCGCGCGCTGGGCCGATCACTGGGACGTCGCCGGCGCCCCCGACCCCATCGAATGGAAGAGCCTCAACGAGGTGCTCGTGTCGCACTGCGAGGCGATCGGGCGCGACGAGAAGCAGATCAAGCGCTCGGTGCACGTGATGTGGCCCGCTGACGCCGACCCGAACGATCTCGCCGCCCGGGCAGCCGCGTTCGCGAGTGAAGGGGTCGACCTCGTGATCTTCTCGATGCGCGGTCCCTACGAGGTGCGGCTCATCGAGCCGCTCGCCAACGCCCTGTCGGGCTAGGGCTCGACCAGCGCCTCGGTCAGCTATCCCGAGCCCAGGGACCGACGCCGCCCACGAACTCGGGCGTGATGTGCAGCACGTAGCCCGGCGGCGGATCGTCCATCGGAGGGAACTTCACATCGGGTCCGAGATACACGTGGGCGAGACGTTGCAGCAGCGCAGGCGCACCACCCTCGACCACGCGGGCCGTGCCCCTGACGATCAGATACTCGTCGAGGCCGATCGCGTTGCGCACGCCGGTCTCCATCGAGAGCACCACGCGAGGATCGCGCTGCACGTTGCGGATCTTTTGCTGCAGCCGGAGGTGGCCGCTCACGATGTCGTCGCCTTCGACGCCGACCCACACCGCGGCGACTTGGGGACTTCCGTCGGCGTTGATCGTCACGAGGTGCGCCAGGTGGCCGCTCGTGAGCGCAGCGCGGACGGCCTCGGAGAGCACATGACACGCTACGTCGCGAACTGATCGGGAATTGCCGCCACTTCTGGCGGCAATTCCCGACGAGAACGTCGGGGGGCGAAGGGGGTTCGTGAGCGACATCCGGCTCGTCGTGCAGGGCGACGACCTCGGGATGTGCCGCGCCGTGAACGAGGGCATCGCGCTGGCGACGACCGACGGCATCCTCACACAGGCCTCGGTGATGGCACCGACCCCGTGGTTTGCGGAAGGGGCCGCGACGGTCCAGCGCCTCGCGCTGCCGGTCGGCCTCCACGTGACGTTGACCTCCGAGTGGGACTACCTGCGCTGGTCCCCGCTGTCCCCCGCGGCGTCGCTGCGTGGCGCGGACGGCACGTTCCCCCGCACCGTCGAAGAGGCCGCCACCGCCGACGCGACCGAAGCAGTCGTCGAAGCACATGCACAAGCCGACCGCGCAGAGGCGCTCGGGCTGACGATCACCTACGTCGATCCGCACATGGGGATCTCGGTGCCCGCCGCATACCAGGCGATGTGCGAGCGCTTCCGTGTGAAGTTCGTCTACCGCGGGATCGAGCCGCACCACGAGTGGACCTCGCAGATCGTCCTCAGCCTCGCTCCCGACGACGATCGCCCTGGCTGGCTCGCCGAGCGCCTCGAAGCGCTCGGACCAGGCACCCACTTCGTGCTGTCGCACCCCGCGGTCGAATCGGACGAGCTGCGAGCGGTCACCGATCCAGACAACGAGAACTTCGTGTGGGCCGAGCCCATCCGCATCCGCGATCTCGCCGCGCTCTGTGACCCAGCGGTGCGACATGTCATCGAGCGACGGGGCATCGAGCTCATCGCTGCTCGCGACGTGGCGTGACGCTCAGGACAAGTCGACCAGCCCCTCGGTGAGGGCCATGAGCACCTTCTTCGTGTTGGCGATCGAGCGCCTGTTCCGTGATGGCAACGTCGCAACTCAGCACTTCGTCCTCTCGCCGACGCACATGGAGATCCTCGGCCGGCTCATGGTCGGCCACGAGGCGGGCGTCCACCTCGTCTGACGCTGTGGGATGATCGCCGCGTGGCCTCGCCAGGCGGCGACGATCTCGCCGAAGGACGCACAGCCCTGCGCGCCGGCGACGCGAGCACCGCACGGCGCGCGTTCGAGGCCGCGGCAGTAGAGGGCGAAACAGCCGAGACGATCGAAGGGCTGGCGCAGGCCTCGTACCTCGACCTCGACTACCGCGCCGCCATCGAAGGATGGGAGCGGGCGTACGCGGCGTATCGGGAGGCGGGCGACAACGTCGGCGCAGTGCGCGCTGCGCGGACGATCACGTGCATGTACGGAACGTTCGTCGGCGACTGGGCGGTCGCCAGCGGATGGCTGGCTCGTGCGCAGACGCTGGCCGCGTCGACAACGGACTCGCCTGAGGCGGGTTGGGTGGCCCTCAACACCGGCATGTTCGAGCCCGACCGCGACCTGAAGGAGCAGCAGTTCCGGGAGGCGTTGGCGGAGGCCCGGCAGCACGGCGACACCGATCTCGAGTGCTCGACGCTCGCGTACCTCGGAGCGAGCCTCGTGCACGCCGACCGTCCCGAGGAAGGGATGATGCTCCTCGACGAGGCCCTCGCCGCAGTCGCAGGGGGCGATGTCGACGACTTCATCGTCGTCGAGGAGATCTTCTGCCAGATGTTCTCTGCGTGCGAGCACGCGCACGACGTGGGTCGCGCTGACCAGTGGATACGCGTCGGCGAGTCCGTCGCTGAGCGACGCAACCTTCCGACCGTGGCGGCGTTCTGCCGCACCCACTACGGCGGCGTGCTCACCGTGGCGGGCCGGTGGACAGAAGCAGACGCGGCGCTCACCGAAGCCGTTCGGCTGTGGGGCCTCGGGCAGAGGTCTGGCCTGCGGGAAGGCGCGCTCGTGCGCCTCGCCGACCTTCGCGTGCGGCAGGGTCGCCTCGAGGAGGCGCTGCAGCTGCTCGACGGGATCGACCCCGACGCGAACAGGGACGCTGCTCGCCCCCTCGCGGCGATCCTCCTCGCGCGTGGCGACACCGCGCTCGCGGTCGACCTGCTCGAGCGCGCACTCGCGGACACGGACCCCACGACGACCGCCGCGGCGCCGATGCTCGCCCTCCTCGTCGACGCGCACCTCGCCGCGGGATCGTTGGATCAGGCGGCATCGGCCGCGGACGATCTCGCGCGGTGCGCCAACGCGCATCGGAGCGAGTACTGGCGAGCGGTCGCCGCGCTCGCGCGCGGTCAGGTGTGCATGGCGACGCGCACGGGGGACCCGCAAACGTGCCTGCGCGAAGCAGTCGCCGGGTTCGCCCGGGCCCAGACGCCGATGGAGCTCGCGCGCTGCCGTCTCGCTCTCGCGAGCGCGATGGCCTCTGACCGACCGGAGGTCGCCCTCGCTGAGGCACGCGCCGCGTTCGACGCGTTCGAACAGCTGCAGGCAGCACGGGATGCAGACGCGGCCGCAGCGCTCCTGCGTGTGCTCGGCGCGAAGCCGGCGAGTGCTCGCTCGACCGGCGCGCTGCTCACGAAGCGGGAAGGCGAGGTGCTCGACCTCCTCGGCCACGGCCTCTCGAACCCCGAGATCTCCGACCGGCTGTACATCAGCCGCAAGACCGTCGAGCACCACGTCGGCAACATCCTCGCCAAGCTCGGCCTCCGCAGCCGGGCCGAGGCGGCTGCGTACGCGACCCGGGCGAGGTCAGCCGCGAAATAGGGGACCTCCCCGATCCCGGCTCGTCGGCCGAAGCGCATGGTGCAGGACATGACACAGACCTATGACGCGATCGTGGTGGGTGCCCGGTGCGCCGGCTCCCCGACTGGGATGCTCCTCGCCCGCAAGGGCTACAAGGTGCTGGTGGTCGACCGGGCGACGTTCCCGAGCGACACGTTGTCGACGCACCTGATCCACGCGCCGGGCGTCGCAAGGCTGCAGCGCTGGGGCCTGCTCGACCAGGTCCTCGCGACGGGCTGCCCGCCGGTCGAGAGCTACACGTTCGACTTCGGGATGTTCAGCCTCTCGGGCACCTCACGCCCGGTCGACGGCATCTCGACTGCCTATGCCCCTCGTCGCACCGTGCTCGACAAGATCCTCGTCGACGCCGCCGACGCCGCGGGCGCCGAGGTGCGCGAGGGCTTCTCGGTCGAAGAGGTCATCGTCGAGGACGGCGTGGTCGTGGGCATCCGCGGCCACGACGCCGGCGGCTCGTCGGTCGTCGAGCGCGCTCGCATCGTGATCGGCGCCGACGGTCGCAGCTCGCATGTCGCAAGAGCGGTCGAGCCCGAGCACTACAACGAGAAGCCGATGCTCCAGTGGAGCTACTACTCCTATTGGAGCGGGCTCCCGGTGAACGGCATGGAGACCTACATCCATCCGGATCGAGGATGGGGGCTCATGCCGACGAACGACGACCTCACGTTGCTCGTGGTCGGGTGGCCCTCCGCCGAAGCGACTGCGTACAAGGCCGACGCCGAGGCGAACTACCTGAAGACGCTCGAGCTCACGCCCTCGGTCGCCGAGCGCGTGCGTGGCGCCAAGCGCGAGGACCGATTCCACGGAGGCTCTGTGCCGAACTTCTTCCGCAAGCCGTATGGCCCTGGATGGGGACTCGTCGGCGACGCCGGGTACAACAAGGACCCGATCACCGCGCAGGGCATCAGCGACGCGTTCCGCGATGCCGACGCGTTCTCGACCGCGCTCGACGAGGTGTTCACGGGGGTGCGCTCGTTCGACGAGGCGATGGCGGACTACCACCAGGCGCGCGACATGCACGCCATGCCGATCTACGAGTTCACGACGCAGCTCGCGACGCTCGAGGCACCCCCGCCCGACGTGGCGCAGGTGCTGTTCGCGGTGAGCCAGAGCCCAGCCGCGCAGGCTGACTTCGTGAGCATGATCGCCGGCACGATGTCACCCGTCGAGTTCTTCGACCCTGCCCACCTCGGCCCGATCATGGAGGCGGCCGCAGTGGCTGCCTCGAGATGACCGTCACCCGAGGTCACGCCGCTGGAAGCCGATGAGACCCACTGCGACCAGCGCACCTGCAAGCAGGGTGAGCACCACGAGCGGGAGGGCGTCGAGGTCGGCCGCCGGGAGCGCCGGAGTGAGCTCGAGAGGCGAGAGGTCGAGCGCCCACCGAGGCAAGCCGAGCAAGATCCCGAAGAACCCAACTACCCAGCACCACGCCACAGGCACCCACGCCAGCATCGACCATCGCGGGACGACGCCGAAGAGCGCGACTGCGATGCCCGTGACGACCCATACCGAGGGTGCGAACACGAGTGCCGCTGCGAGCAGACGAGGCACCTGGCCCGCGTCGCCGATCACCACGGCGTACGTGACGCCGGTGCCGACCCCGCCCGCCGCGAGGATCAAGAAGCCACCGACGAACGCCACGAGGACATGGCTTCCCACCCAGCGCGGCCGGGGGGTGCCAGCCGCGATCACCGCCTCCGCGCGCTGCGCCGTCTCCTCCGAGCGAAGACGCGCCGCCAGCTGCACCGCGCCGCCGATCGCGACCAGTGCGAGCACGAGCATGGTCGTCGCGAGGAAGGCGTCGACGATGGACGCGCCGCCCGACTGGGCGAAGATGTCCGCAAGTGACGGGTTGTCCTGAATGAACTTCTCGATCTGGTTCGCAACCGACCCGTAGCTGATGCCGAGCGCGAGCACCGCCACGGCCCACCAGAACACGACCCCGCGCTGCAGGCGCACGGCGAACCCTTCCGGCGTGCCGAGTCCGTCAGAAGCAGCCGCGTGACCAAGGCGAGGAGGGATGAGGCCGGCGCCGAAGTCGCGTCGTGACGCGAGCACCGCGGCCAGTCCGATGAGCACCGCTGTGAGCGCGAGGCCTACGAGCAGAGGCCACCACCTGTTCCCCGCGTAGGGCTGCGCCTTCTGGGAGATGCCGATGGGCGACAACCACGACAGCGCCCCTCCCTGGATGTCGCCGACGGCCCTGATGGCGTACGCCGCGCCCAGCACGGCCCCGGCCAGTCCGGCCACCACCCGAGGGTTCTCGGTGATCTGGGACGTGACGAGGGTGATCCCGACGAACATCAGGCCGAGGACGATGAACGACGCGCCGAGGACGAGGGAGCCCATCACGGGAAGGTCGAGCAGCAACATGCTCACAGAGACGAGGACGCCGACGACGACGTTCATCGCCGCGACGACCACGACGGCCGAGGCCATCGGCCCGTGACGTCCGACCGGCATCGACCGGATGAGCTCGAGGCGCCCGCTGTCCTCCTCCCCCCTGGTGAGCCTGCTCGTCATGAGCAAGCTCATCAGCCCGACGAGTGTCAGCCCGAACGCCCCGATCTGGAACGCGATCTGACCTCCCATCGTGTCGAGCGCGATGGGAGGCCCGTTGAACGCGATGGCGGCAGGGTTGTCCTTCGACACCGCCGCGGCTGCGTCCAGGTCCGCTTGCGTCGGGAACAGCCCTTTCGTGCTCGCCGCGCTCAGGTACATGCCAAGGACGATCGCCATGATCCAGAGAGCTATCCGGATTCGGTCGTGCCTGAACGTGAAGCGGCTGAGCGGCTCGACGGCAGCGAGATCGCTCACTGCAGGTCTCGTGCAAGCTCGTCGCCGAACTGGCGCAAGAAGAGCTCCTCGAGCGTGGGTGGGTTGCTCGCGAGGCTCACGATGCCGGCCTTGCCCAAGAGGGCAACGACTTCGTCGAGGTTGGCGGTGTCGACGTCGAAAGAGACCCGTCGTCCGTCAGTCCGCAAGTCGTGCAAGAAACCCAGCGCGCCGAGGTCCTCGATGGGCCGAACCGTCTCGGCAACGATCGACGTGCGGGTCAACGCTCGGAGATCGTCGAGCGCGCCGGACTGCACAGCGCGCCCAGCGCGGATGATCGTGACCCGGTCGCACAGTGCCTCGACCTCGGCGAGGATGTGGCTCGACAGCAGCACCGTCCGGCCTTCGCCCTTCAGCTCTCTGATGCACGCCTGGAACACCGCTTCCATCACGGGGTCGAGGCCGGCGGTCGGCTCGTCGAGCATGAGCAGCTCGGCCGACGAGGCGAGGCCCGCGATGAGCGCGACCTTCTGGCGGTTGCCCTTCGAATAGGTCCGTGACTTCTTGGTCGGGTCGAGCTCGAAGCGCTCGAGGAGCTGGTCCCGACGCGCGGGATCGAGATCGCCGCGCAGACGCCCGAACACGTCGATGATCTCGCCGCCGGTCAGCTTCGGCCAAAGGCTCACTTCACCCGGCACGTACGCGAGTCGTCTATGGAGCTCGACGGCATCGTGCCAGGGGTCGCCGCCGAGCAGACGGGCATGACCCGAGTCGGCGCGCAGGAGGCCGAGCAGCACCCTGATCGTCGTGGTCTTCCCGGAACCGTTCGGGCCGAGGAACCCGTGCACCGAGCCCTTCTCGACCGTCAGGTCGAGGCCATCGAGGGCGCGGGTCGACCCAAAGGTCTTCACGAGGTCCGCGACCTCGATCACCGGCTCGTCCATCGCACTCATCGTGGCAGCCGGATGTGTGAATCGTCGCGTTGCGTGGAACCCTGGCGGACATGGGCGCGATCGACGACCTCCTCGGGAACAACGAACGCTTCGTCGAGTCGTTCGCCGGCACGTCGGCGAGCGTCGTGCCGGCCAAGAAGGTCATCGTGCTGACGTGCATGGACAGCCGGCTCGATCCGGTCAGCGTGCTCGGGCTCACGTCGGGCGATGCGCACGTGCTGCGGAACGCAGGCGGCATCGCGTCAGACGATGCGATCCGGTCGATCATGCTCAGCCAGCGCCGGCTCGGCACGACGTCGATCATGGTCATCCACCACACGAACTGCGGGATGCTCGACCTCGACGAGCAACGGGAGAAGGACGCGATCGAGGCCGAC
>DATKAS010000249.1:0-22156 GCA_035497855.1 Acidimicrobiales bacterium | reverse complement strand
CCCTCCTTGCTGAAGTCCGCGGACACGTTGGTGCACCTGGCGTTCTCGTCGCGCACCGAGATCAACGAGCCCGAGGCCGCGCGCGTCAACGTCGACACGACGGGTCGGCTGCTCGATGCCGCGAGCGCGGCGGGCGTCGAGCAGGTCGTGGTCGTGTCGAGCGCGACGGTCTATGGCGCGTGGGCCAACAACCCGGTGCCGCTCACGGAGGACGCGCCGCTGCGCCCCAACCCGGAGTTCGCCTACGCGGTGCACAAGGCGCAGGTCGAGCGGCTCGTCGCCGACTGGGCCGATGCCCACGACGGCGCGGCGGTCGCAGTGCTGCGTCCGGCGCTCGCGCTCGCCGAGGACGGCGCTGGTTGGATCACCCGTTGCCTCACGGGCTCGGCCGGCATCCGCGCCGGTGACAACGATCCGCCGATGCAGTTCCTCCATCTCGACGACCTCGCGTCCGCGGTCGAGCACGTGCGGCGCAACCGGCTGTCGGGCGCGTTCAACGTGGCACCCGATGGATGGATCCCGGGCGACACCGCGCGCGCCCTGGTCGCCGACGGCCCGCGCGTCCATCTCCCCGACGCCGCCGCGACGCGCTTCGCCGAGCTCAGCTGGCGCCTCCGCCTCGGTCCGATGCCACCGGGGCTGGTTCCGTACACGCAGTATCCGTGGGTCGTTGCGAGCGATCGTCTCCGAGCGACCGGATGGTCGCCGCGGTGGACGAACGAGGAGGCCTTCGTCGCGGGCCACGCCGGCTCGCCGTGGTCGATGCTCAGTCCCAAGCGACGCCAAGAGCTCGCGCTGGGCGCGGCTGGTGTCGGCGCCGCGGCGATCGGCATCGCGACGGGACTGATCGTCAGGAAGGCCCGCCGCTCCATGAGATGACGGCGCCGTCGGACGGCGCATTGCGCCGCCCATGACGTCACGGCTTGGCGGCGAGGACGACGTTGACGGTGGAGGTCTCGCCGTTGCGCACGTAGGTGACCGCGACCGTGTCGCCGGGGTGGTACTTCCGCATGACGACCACCAGGCTCGACATCGACGAGATGTCTTCGTCGTTGACCTTGGTGACCACATCACCACTCGCGAGCCCGGCGGTGGCGGCCGGTCCGCCGGCGATGACCTCTCGGAGCATCGCGCCGCCCTCTGTGCCATGGTTCTGCTCGGCGCCGCTCGACATGTCGGCCCCGCGAACGCCGAGCCACACCCGGACGACCTTTCCCTCGGACACGAGCTGCTCTGCAACGCTGCGTGCGTCTTCGATCGGAATCGCGAAGCCGAGCCCCTCGGTGCCGGTCTCGGTGATCGCGACCGCGGTCGTGATCCCGATGAGGCTGCCGTTGCTGTCGAACAGGCCCCCACCAGACGAGCCCGCCGCGATGGATGCGTCGGTCTGGATCATGCCGGTGAGCGCGGCGTCGCCGCCATGCGTGTCGACCGTGCGATCGAGCGCGCTGATGACACCGACGGTGACCGAGGGACCACCTTCGAGCCCGAGCGGTGATCCGATCGCGATCGCGGGCTGGCCGACCTGCAGGTCGGCGGCCTGCCCGAGCACCGCGGTGGGGTAGCCCGAGCCGTCGATCTTCACGACCGCGATGTCGCTGTCATCATCGGCTCCGACGAGGCTGGCGTCGTGCGTCGACCCGTCGGCGAGGACGACGCTGATCGTGCGCGCATCGCTCACGACGTGCGCGTTGGTGAGCAGGTAGCCGTCGTCACGGAACAGCACGCCTGATCCGCTGGCTGATCCGATCGTCCCCGAGACTTCGAGCCGGGCGACTGCCGGCGACGCTTTCTCCACGACCCCCGCGACCGATCCCGCGGGCGTCGAGACGGTGGCCGCGGTGGGTGCCACCGCTTCCTTCTCGACGACGAGGCGCTCGACGACCTTGTGGTCGAGCAGCCCGAACAACGCCATCACGCCCACCGCGACGCACGCCCCGACGCTTCCGCAGACGAGACCGACGACCCATGGAGCGCGACCGCGTGCCGCGGTCTGCGCTCCGGCAACGGCGGTCTCGGGCGCACCGCCGACCTCGCTCGGATGGCGCCACAGCCGGTCGCTCGGCGGGAGAGGAGCGCGAAACGACGGCTCGTCTTCCTCCGGCCCCTCGTCCAGCTCCACGGCGGGCAGGTTACCGACGGGCCTTGTCGCGGTGACCGCGGGCCTGTGACCGTTGAGGGTCGGCCGCGGGGCGTCGGGATGGTGCCGCCTAGCATGATGTCGTGGTCCAGCTGCCCACAGACGGCGACACCTGGTTGCTGCTCACTGACGACGTGCTGCCTGCGGGCACCGTGAGTGACTGGGCAGTCCGGCCGGACTGCGGCGCGGTGGTCGTGTTCTCGGGCACCGCCCGCGACCACGCCGAGGGTCGCCCGGACGTGCGACAGCTCGAGTACGAGGCCTACGAGGAGCAGGTCGTGCCGCGGCTGGCGGCGATCGCGGCCGAGGCTCGGCGCCGCTGGCCGACGACCGGCCGGCTGGCGCTGCTCCATCGGGTGGGTGTGCTGGCGGTCGGGGAGACGTCGGTGATCGTGGCCGCGTCGGCGCCGCATCGGGACGAGGCATTCGAAGCGGCCCGGTTCTGCATCGACACCTTGAAGGCCTCGGTCCCGATCTGGAAGCGGGAGACCTGGTCCGGCGGGTCGGAGTGGGGACTGGACTCCAAGGACCTCGAAGAGGTCCGCAGCGTCACGGAGCTCCGGTGAGCAGCGTCCTCTTCCTGCTGCTGGCGCTCGGCCTCAGCGCGCTCGGCACCGCCGTGCTCGTGTGGCGGAACCGCCAGCCGAACCGCATCGAGACCGGCATCAACGAGTTCCACAAGGAGATGCGCGCGCTCGCCCCCGAGTCGCGCCGGGTGGTCGCACCCGGGCAGGTGCCGCCGCGGCGCGGCTTCGGACGAGCGCCTCGGCCACCGGAGCCTCCCGAGCCAGGGGAGTAGACGCTGGCTCGCGACCTCGCCATCGACCTCGGCACCGCGAACACCCTCGTCTACGCAAAGGGGCGGGGCATCGTCTTGAACGAGCCCTCGGTCATCGCCCTCAACAGCCAGACGAACGAGGTGCTCGCGATGGGGCACGAGGCGTGGCAGATGATCGGCCGCACGCCCGGCTACATCGTCGCCGTGCGTCCCCTGCGCAAGGGGGCGATCACCGACTTCGACGTGACGCAGCGGATGATCCGGCTGTTGCTCCAGCGCGCCGGGGTGAGCCGCTTCAACCGACCGCGGGTCGTGATCTGCGTGCCGTCCGCGATCACGGAAGTCGAACGGCGTGCGGTGACCGAGGCCGCGCGGCGCGCGGGTGCGGCCGATGCCCAGCTCATCGAGCAGCCGATGGCCGCGGCAATCGGGGCGGGGTTGCCGATCCACGAGCCGATCGGGAACATGGTCATCGACGTCGGCGGCGGCACCACCGAGACCGCGGTCATCTCGCTCGGCGGCATCGTCGCGATCCAAGCGATCCGTGTCGGCTCGTTCGACATCGACACGGCGATCCAGAACTACGTGCGCCGTGAGTACGGCATCGCGATCGGAGAGCGCACGGCCGAGGAGATCAAGGTCGCCATCGGCTCGGCGTTCCGCACAACCGGCGAGCTGCGCGCCGAGGTGCGCGGCCGCGACCTGATGAGCGGTCTCCCGAAGACCGTGATCCTCTCGCCCGAGGAGGTGCGGCAGGCGATCGACGAGCCCGTCTCCGCGATCGTCGAGTCGGTCATCACGTGCTTGAGCAAAGCGCCGCCCGAGCTCTCACACGACTTCTTGAGCCGCGGGATGAACCTCGTGGGCGGCGGCGGGCTGTTGCGCGGCCTCGACCTCCGCATCGAGCGCGAGACCAAGGTGCCCGTGCACCTCGTCGACGCTCCGCTCGAGTGCGTCGTGCTCGGCGCCGGACATTGCATCGAGTCGTACGAGTCGCTGAAGGTGATGTTCCTCGAAGCGCGGCGGTGAGGGAAGGCGCGGCCCTTCAGTCCAGCAGGTCTTCTGCGATCTGGCGCACTTGCCAGTCGCGGTCCTCGGTCGCTCGTCGCAATGCTGCGTCGACCTCGTCGCCCTCGAATGCGGCGAGTGCCGCGACGGCTCGGCGGCGGATCGCGGGTTTGTCCTCGGTCGCGGCGAGCACCGCGTTCCGTCCTCGGGGATCGCCGATCGCGCCGAGCGCGGCGACGGCGGCCTCGCGCACGAGCGCGTCGGAGTGAGTGACTGCGAGGTCGGCCAGGCGGTCGACGACCGCGGCGGGCTGTCCCGCTCCCCGCTCGCCGAGCGCCCACGCGGCGACCTCGACGACCGTGGCGTCACGGCCCTCGGTCAGGCCGAGGAGATCGACCTCGGGCCTGCTGATGGCCAGCTCTGCGGCCCGCGTGACGACGAGGCGGTCGGCGTCTTCGAGGACGGCGCGCAGATCGTCGTCGGTCAGCGCGCCCGACCGATCGAGGGCACCGAGGGCGGCAGCCCGGATGTCGGCTGACGGGTCGGTGAGCGCCGCGCGGGCGGTCGTCTCGTCGCCGACATAGCCGGCGACGACGGTGTCGCGGAGCCGGTCAGCCACCTCGGTCAGCCAACGGCTTGCCGAAGCATGAGCACGGCGGTGACCGCGATGATCGCGATCGCCATCGCAAGGAGCGCGCCGACGACCACCGTCGTGATGCCGATGCCGAAGATCGCACCGATCTGTCGGTACCACCGCGGCCGGCGATAGGGCGTGCCCGCGATCGCCCGATAGGCGGGGTGGTTCTGCTGATCGGCGTCGGGAACTGCGGGCGCTGGGGAGGCGTTCTCCTGCCTGGCGGTGCCTCGTCTTCCCGTGTTCGTGGCAGGCTGACGTCTGTCTCCGAGCACGATGACGGCGAGGGCGGCTACCGCCACCACGACCGCCAGGAGACTGATCATCAAGGTGGACACGCTGAGCTCGACTGTACTTCCGACCGACGTCGCTCCCGATCCGCAAGGGGAGCCACCGAAGAAGCAGCGCCATCCGTGGCGCTGGGTCTCGGTGCTCGCGTGCCTCCTGCTTTTCGCGTTTGCAGCGTCAGGGTTCGTCTATCTGCCGTACTACGCCTATACCCCCGGCTCGGCGACCGATACCGAGCACGTGATCAAGGTCGAAGGCGCGAAGTTCTACCCCTCACCCGGGCAGATCGACTACACGACCGTGCGCATCAAGCACCTCACCCTGCTCGGGTACCTCAAGGCGTGGCGCGACTCCTCATGGGACGTGGTGTCCGAGCGCTCGTATCTCGGCAACCTCTCTCCGTCCGCGAACAAGGCGTTCAACCTGCAGCTCATGGGCGACTCGAAGGAAGCCGCCATCTACGTCGCGCTGACAAGGCTCGGGTACACGGTGCCGGTCACCGGCGGCGGAGCGGTCGTGCGGGACATCGCGGATGACGTGCCTGCCGCCGAGGTGCTGAAGGTCGGCGACGTGATCACCGCAGTCGACGGCACGCCCGTCCACCTCGACAGCGACCTCGGGCCGATCCTCGCGCCACACAAGCCCGGCGACGAGGTCGCCCTCACCATCGATCGGCCTACCGGCACCGACGACCCGACGGCCAAGCCGACCTACGACACGATGACCCTCACGGTGAAGCTGGCCGCTCGCGACGACGGCACTGCGCTCATCGGCATCAGCCCGGGCACGCGTGACGACGCCAAGTTCGACTTCCCCGTGAACGTCGACATCGACTCGGGCTCGGTCGGTGGTCCGTCGGCGGGCCTCGCGTTCACGCTCGGCGTGATCGACGCGCTCACGCCTGGCGATCTCACCGGCGGCAACAAGATCGCGACGACCGGAACGATCAGCCTCGATGGCACCGTCGGCCCGATCGGCGGCATCAAGCAGAAGACGATCACGGTCATCCACGCTGGTGCGAAGGCATTCCTCGTCCCTGAGTCAGAGGCGGATGATGCCCGCGAGGCGGCCGGTCACAGCGACCTCAAGATCGTGCCGGTCGAGAACGTCGACGACGCGCTGAAGGCGCTGGTCGCGCTCGGCGGCAACGGCAACGACCTCGTGTCGCAGGCCGCCTGACCCGACATTCACGTCGGCTCTGCGCCGCGCGCCTCGTAGATTGATCTGAATGGCCTCCGTCGCTGCGTCCCGCCCCTCGCGCGGGGCGGCGATCGCAGCGCTCCGGCACCGCAACTTCGCGCTGTTCTGGACGGGCGCGCTCGTCTCGAACATCGGCACGTGGATCCAGACGATCACGGTGCCGTACGTGATCTACAAGACGACGGACAGCGCCGCTTGGGTCGGCTTCGCCGGCTTCTGCCAGTTCATCCCCGGCGTGCTCATGGGCCCGTGGTCGGGAGCGATCGCGGATCGCTTCAACCGCAGACGGGTGTTGATCACCACGCAGACCGCGCTCGCGTTCTGTGCGCTCGGGCTCTGGGCGATGTGGGAGGCGGGCGTCCGCAGTCCCGCTGCGCTCGTCGCCGTGGTGTTCGCGACCGGCGTGATCAACGCACTCAACGTCCCGACGTGGCAGGCCTTCGTCACGGAGCTCGTGCCGAAGGAGGACCTCCTCAACGCGGTCACGCTGAACTCCGCACAGTTCAACGCTGCTCGCGCGATCGGCCCGGCGCTCGGCGGCCTCATCCTCGCGACGCTCGGACCTTCGTGGTCGTTCCTCCTGAACGCCATCTCGTACGTCGCGGTGATCGTCGCGGTGTGGCTCGTGCGGGTGCCTGTGCGTGCGGCCATGCGCACCGGCCAGCACGTGCTGAAGGACTTCGTCGACGCGTGCCGCTACGTGCGGCGGCACCGTGGCATCTTGACCTGCATCCTGCTCGTGTTCGCCGTTGCCTTCTTCGCGAACCCGATGCTCCAGCTGAGCGCCGTCTTCGCGGACGGCGTGTTCGGTGCCGGGGCAGCGGGGCTCGGGGTGCTCACGGCCTCGTTCGGCATCGGTGCGGTCGTCGGCACGCCGCTCGTCTCTCACTTCAGCCACCGGCTCGGATCGGCGCGCCTGGTGTCGGTCTCGTTCTCATGGCTCGCGGTGAGCGTGGTCGCGTTCGGCGCCTCGACCGAGCTCTGGCAGGGAGCGCTCGCGATGTTCTCGACCGGCATCGCCTACCTCGCGCTCATCGCGACGCTCAACACCACCGTGCAGCTGAGCGTCGTCGAGGACATGCGAGGCCGAGTCCTCGCGGTCTACTTCATGACGTTCACCGCCGGCTATCCGCTCGGCTCGTTGCTGCAGGGCTGGCTCGCCCAGATGTTCAGCCCGCGCATCACCGTTGCCACCGCGGGGCTGATCCTCGTCGCGATCTCAGGCGGGCTGTGGATCCGCCCGGAGGTCCTCGACGACATGGACAGCCATCGAGCGAGCGACCTCGCGCTTGCCGTGAGCTAAGCCGTCACGAGCGCGCGATCGACGCGCTTCGCCCTGATCGCCGCGTCCTCCTCGCTCAGCAGGCCGGTGAACCCGTTCGCGGCGGCGATGCGTCCCTGCGTCACGATGTAGAGCCAGAACGCGGACGCGACGACGACGCCCAGCCCGACACGGAAGAACGTCGGCAGCGCGCTGCCCGTCACGAACCCTTCGATGGTGCCGGCGATTGCGAACGCGAGGATGAGGCCGAGCACGATCACGACCGACCTCCGCCCTTGCTCGGCGACCGCGTCGCGCCGGGTCTGATCGCCCGGATCGATGATCGCCCAACCGAGCCTGAGCCCGGCCGCGCCCGCGATGACGACAGCGGAGAGCTCGAGGAGCCCATGCGGGAGTATCAGACCCCAGAACTTGGGCGACTGCCCTGCCGCAGCGAAGAGGCCGGCCGCGACGCCGACGTTCGCCCCGTTGGTGACGAGGATGTACGCGGTGAGCCCGCAGAGGAGGATGCCAGCGGCGAACGCGTAGATCGCGACCTGCACGTTGTTGACGAACACCTCCGACGCGAACTGCGCCGCTGGCTCGGACGAGTAGTACGACTCGAAGTCGTGGTTGACGTAGGCCTCGCGCACTGCTGCCGGCGCTGACGCCTCGACTGCCTTCGGTGAGTGCGCGAGCCAGGTGCCGAGCGCGATCGCTGGAAGGAACGTGAGCGCCGCGGCGACCACGACGAACCATCGGTCGTGCCACACCGCCGCAGGGAACGACACCGTGAAGAACCGCTTGAGCGCGCGCACCGTGCGAGGGCGGGCTCCGTAGATCGCGGCGTTGGCGTCCGCGACGAGTCGCGTGAGGCGAGCGGTGAGCGCGGGATCGTTGAACGTGGTGCGCGCCATCGACAGGTGCGTCGACGTGCGCTGGTACAGCGACACGAGGTCGTCGAGCTCGTCGGCCGACAGGGCCCGTGCGTTGCGCGATCGCCTCGTGAGATCAGCGAGCCGGTTCCAGTCAGCGTCGTGCTGCGCGAGGAACGAATCGATGTTCACTGGCCGTTACGGTATCGACGTGGCTGACGGGTGGGGCGCAGCGTCGCCGCTGCCGGGCATCGTCACTCCCGAGGCGGTCGTGCTCGAGCTCAGGCTCGCGACGCTGGGCTCGCGCGTCATCGCCATCCTCCTCGACCTCCTCATCCAGCTCTCGGCGCTCTTCCTGTTGCTGCTCGGGCTCGCAGGCGTGAGCGCGGCGACCTCCGCGTCGTTGCCCGGGTGGGTCGGCGTGATCGTCGTGACGTTCCTCGTGTTCTTCGTGATCTTCGGCTACCCCGCGGTCCTCGAGACGGTGTGGAACGGCAAGACGGTCGGCAAGCGCGCGCTCGGCATCCGTGTGCTCACGACGACCGGCGCGCCGATCCGCTTCCGCCACGCGGCGATCCGAGCGGCGCTGGAGCTCGTCGACTTCTTCATCCCGCCGGGCGGTCTCGTGGCGTGCGCGTCGGTGCTGCTCACGCGTGACGACCAGCGCCTCGGTGACCTGGCTGCGGGCACTCTCGTCGTCCACGAACGCTCGGCCGCGCCGTCGTCCGCGCCCGTGTGGTTCCCGCCGCCATTGGGCTACGAGGCGTTCACGTCGACGCTCGACGTCGCCGGCCTCGACACCGAGGCGTACGAGCTCGTGCGGTCGTTCCTGATCCGGGCGCACTCGCTCACACTCGGCGCGCGGCTGACGATCTCGCGTCGACTCGCGGTGCATGTGGGTCGCATCGTGCACCAGCTGCCACCGCCGTCGATGCCCGACGAGCTGTTCCTCGCGTGTGTTGCGGCGGCGTACCAGCAGCGGAGCTTGGCGAGCGTGCCACCGCCGCCGATGCTGCCGCCGCCGACGCTGCCTGTGCCCGCGTGGGTGCCGGATGGCTCGCCGGTGCCCGCCGACGACGGGGGATTCGCGCCGCCACGGTGACCGATCGGCGGTGGTCGCCGCCTACCCTTGCGGGGTGCCCGATCTGACCTACCTCGACCATGCGGCGACGACGCCGATGCGCGCGGAGGCGGTCGAGGCGATGCTGCCGTTCCTCACGGAGCGGTTCGGCAACCCGTCGGGATCGCACCGGGCGGCACGTGATGCGCGCAAGGCGCTCGACGAGTCGCGGGAGCGCGTCGCGTCGGTGCTCGGCGTCGACTCCGGCGAGGTCGTGTTCACAGGAGACGGCACCGAGGCGGACAACCTCGCCATCGCGGGTGTGCACGCGGCCCGCGGGGGCGTGGTCGTGTGCTCGGCGGTGGAGCACCACGCGGTGCTGCACCCGGTGGAACACCTCGGCGGGCGCGTGGTCGGTGTCGACGCGACCGGTGCGATCGACCTCGACGCGCTTGCTCGGTCGCTCGACGACGAGGTGTCGGTCGTCTCGGTGATGACGGTCAACAACGAGGTCGGCACGATCCAGCCGATCGCTCGCGTCGCTGAGGTCGTCGCCGAGCGAGCCCCGCGAGCAGTGCTCCACACCGATGCCATCCAGGCGTTCGCGTGGCTCGACGTGGGCGAGGTCTGTGCGGGCGCACACCTCGTCTCGATCAGCGGGCACAAGTTCGGCGGTCCGAAGGGTGTCGGTGTGCTCGTCGTGCGCAAGCACGTCGACCTCGCCCCCATCGTGCTCGGCGGCGGACAGGAGCGCGGGCGCCGCAGCGGCACGCAGAACGTCGCCGGCATCGTCGCCCTCGCGACCGCAATGGATCTCGCTCACGAGGAGCGCAAGACGATGGTCGACCGAGTGACGACACTGCGCGATCACCTCGTCGACGGTCTCGTCGAGAAGGTCGGCGGCGTCACCGAGACCGTGCCACGTGATCGCAAGGTGGCCGGCAACGCGCACGTGCTCATCGACGGGGTCGAGGCCGAGGCCCTGCTGTTCCTGCTCGACCGCGAGGGTGTGTGTGCCTCAGCGGGCTCGTCGTGCTCGAGCGGAGCGATGGATGCCTCGCACGTCCTCAGGGCGATGGGCATCATCCCCGACGTCGCGAACGGCGCTGTTCGCTTTTCGCTCGGGCCGACGTCCAGTCAGGCCGACGTCGACCGCGCCCTCGAGGTCGTGCCGGCCGCGGTCGCGAAGCTCCGCAGGTAGCGCGATGCAGGTCATGGTCGCGATGTCAGGCGGCGTCGACTCTTCGGTCGCGGCAGCGCTCTTGCTCGAGGCAGGGCACGAGGTCGTCGGCGTGACGATGAAGCTCTGGGGTGGTGACAGCGATCGCGGCTGCTGCTCGGTCAGCGACGTCGACGACGCTCGCCGCGTCGCGCAGCAGCTCGGGATCGACCATGCGGTCTTCAACTTCGGCGACGACTTCATGCGCGATGTCGTGACGCCCTACGTCGAGGCGCACCGGTCGGGCTCCACGCCGAACCCGTGCATCGAGTGCAACCGCCACGTGAAGTTCGCGCGGCTGCTCGACCGGGCCGACCGGCTCGGCTTCGACTGCGTCGCGACCGGCCATCACGCCCGAGTGGCGCAGCGAGCAGACGGCACGATGCGGCTGCAGCGGGGCGCGGACCGCGACAAGGACCAGTCGTATGTGCTGCACATGCTCGGCCAGCGCGAGCTGCGTCGCGTGCGGCTTCCTGTCGGCGAGCTCGAGAAGCGGGCGGTGCGTGAGCGGGCTGCGGCGCTCGGCCTCCGCACCGCGGCGAAGCCCGACAGCCAGGACGTGTGTTTCATCACGGCAACGGGCGGACGCCGCGAGTTCTTGAGCGCGCGCATGCCGCTGCATCCCGGTCGGGTCATCGACGCCGCAGGCACACGTGTCGGGGATGTCGACGCCGTCGAGCTCGTCACGATCGGGCAGCGCCGTGGCCTCGGCGCGCTCGGCGCAGAACGGTCATTCGCCGTCTCGGTCGACGTCCCGTCGGCCACCGTGACGATCGGCCGCGCCGAGGACTTGCTCACCGACCGTCAGCCGCTCGCCGAGCTGTCGTTCGTCGGTGCGCCCGCCGAGGGTGACGTGCTCGCGCAGTGCAGCGCGCACGGCGAGCCGCGGCACGCGCGTCTCGACGGCGACATGCTCACATGGGCGACCCCGCAGCGCCGCGTCGCACCCGGCCAGAGCGTCGCCTTCTACGCACTCGACGACACCGAGCTGCTCGGCGGCGCCACCGCCGCCTGACCCGAGATTGATGAATGGAGCGCGAACAGTCCTCCCCAATTCATCAATCTTGCGGGGGGAGGGGGTCAGGTCTGGGAGCGGCCGCGCTCGACGATCGCCATCCGCCGTCGCTCGACCTCGGCGGGATCGAAGCCCGCGGTGCGCTGCCAGTCGCGTGAGTCGTGGCGTTCGACGTCCCAACCGTCGCCGACGGTGCCCGAGGTGACCGCGTCGTAGGTCTTGCGGATCTGGCGCACCCCGCGCTGGTCGTTGCCGACGATGTCGCGGGCCAGCCCACGGCAGAACGGCAAGAGCTCCTCGTGCTTCACGACGTGGTTGACGAGGCCCCACTGGAAGGCTTCGTGCGCGTCGAGGAAGTTGCCGGTGAAGCTCATCTCCTTCGCCCGGCGCACACCGATCGCCTGCGGCAGCAGCACGGTGAGGCCCCACCCCGGCATGACACCGACGCGCGTGTGCGTGTCGCCGAAAAGTGCACGCTCGGATGCGACGAGGAAGTCGCAGTTGAGCGCCAGCTCGAAGCCGCCGGTGATCGCGGCACCGTTGATCGCACCGATGACGGGTTTCTCGAGCAGCGGGAACGGTCCGTGCTGGTTGGGCGGCGGTGCGCTCCCGTCAGCGTTGCCGGCGCGGAGGTTGCCTCCCGACGACCCGAGCTCCTTCAGGTCGAGACCCGCGCAGAACGCAGGGTCGGCACCGGTGAGGATCAAGACGTCGACGTCGTCGCGTCCGTCGGCTTCGCGCATGACCTCGGGAAGCCGGCGCAGCACCTCGGTCGACAGCGCGTTGCGCGCCTCGGGTCGGTTCAGCGTGACCGTCGCGACGCGGTCGCCGACCTCGAGCAGCACGGGGCTGACAGTCACGGCAGGACCTCTTCTTCGTCGGGAGGGAGGAATTCGAGCTTGAGGTCACCGAGCCGCACGAGCGTCGACGCGATCCAGCCGCCCATCGCGCTGAAGTGGTCGTCGAGGATGGACCCGTCGGCGAGCGGCTCCTCGGTGAGCTCGTAGGTGCCCTCGTAGGACACCTCGATCGCGTAGGCCGGGTCCTCCAGCGGTTCGCGGTACAGCGTCTCGACGGTCGGACCGAAGCGCTCGAGCGGCGCGGACGAGCCGATCGGCGGGCTCTGCGACGGCAGCGCGTTGAGCACCAGCTCGGCGTTCGGATGGGTCGCGAGGCGCTGGATGCGCAGCCGGATCTCGATCTCGATGCGGGGCGGGTCGTCGATCTGCTCGTCCTGCAACCAGAGCCGGTAGGCGGTCTGCGACCACGTCGGCCAGTCGAACGCGACCACGGCGACGACGCGTGGCGGGAACCCCTCGCCGGGCAGGCCGTACGACGTCTCCCAGGTGACGTCGCCGAGGAGCACATCGACTTGGAATCGCTCTTCGACGTCCTTCTGCCGCTCGAGGAACGCAGACTCGAGGGTCTCACGGAGCGCGCCGATGGCGTCGGTGAAGACGTGATCGAGCATGCGCGGCTGAGGCTATCGGGCGCGTGCGAGCCTGGGGCGGTGAGCGGGAACGAGAAGCTCGGCCTGATCCTCGTCGCCGCGTCGTTCGTCGTGTTCGTGGTGTGGCTTCTCGCGGCTCGCACGATCGTTCGCCACCAACCCGAGGTTCACCCGGGTCCCGCAACGATGGACCTCGGCCCCGAGTCGCCGGCGGTCGTCAACCACGTGGTGCACCGTCGGCTCACCGCTGTTGCCGTGCCGGCGACGCTGCTCGACCTCGCCGCGCGTGGGTGGGCCGAGGTCTTCGCCCCCCACGAGGGAGCCACGATGGTGAAGGTGCGCTCGGCGGCGGCCGGGGCGCCGACGGGTGCCGCTCCCCTCACGTCCTACGAGAGCCAGCTCCTCGACGCGGTCCGCAAGGTCGCGGGCGACGCCGACCTCCCGGCGGATCGCCTCGCTGCCGCACTGAACCCTTCGACGCCGTGGTTCTGGGCCCGCTTTCGGATGTCGGTCACGCGGGAGTCGAAGGGCCTCGGCCTCGTCGACCGGCCGAAGACGGCTCGACTCCTCCTGACCGCCGACATCGCCCCGTTCATGCTGTGCGCCGGCCTCGCACTGATCAACCCCGGGCTGCTCGGCATCGGCGTCCCGCTGCTGTTCATCCTGTGGCCGATCGCCTGGTACCTCGCGATCCGCAAGGCGCCCGATCTGCTCACCCCGAAGGGCCGCGAGGTGGCGAGCCGGTGGCTCGGCGTGCGCGCGTTCATCCACGGCACCGGCAGCCTCGACGAGCTGCCGCCCGCGGCGGTCACGGTCTGGGATCGCTACCTCGCGTACGGCGCCGCGATGGATCTCTCCGAAACGGCGGTCGAGGGCTTGTTGATGCACTTCCGCACGGACGTGAAGGTGAGGGACGTCGTGAGCGTCAGCCACAGCATCCTCGACCCGAACGCGCTCGGGGGGATCATCACCGAGCAGATGGCCCAGATGCACGCCGACAAGCTGCTTGACCTCGGCGCGGAATTCACGGCTGCGACGCCGTTCGGCCCGGATTCGGGTGACTTCTGCGTGCTCGCCGCGTCCACCGAGCGGGGGCTGAGCGCGGGCATCCCGGGGTGGGGCGCCGACTTCCCCCAATGGGCACAGGCGCTCGCCCGCCGCGCGGACTCGCTGCGCGCTTCGGCGCCTCCCGAGATCGCGAGCTCGGTGTGGGCGGTGCACGACGAGCTCGAGCCTATGCTCACCGCGCTCTCACACGCGACGTCGTGGCAGGTCGTCGCGCCGACCCTGCAGGGGTATCAGCACGTGATGGCGTCACCGGCGATGAAGCAGCACGCCGAGCAGATCGCGACGTACTTGCGCGATCAGTGCCACATGAAGATCGACATGGAGCGGTTCACCCGCTCATGACCGCGACGCCGGGCAGGCCGAGCTCCACGTTCTGACGCAAGGTCGCGATGCGGCGGCCGGGTTGCACTGCGGGACGCGCCTCACTCACGCGATCGGGTCCGAGGTAGGCGAGCGTCGCGTCGAGGTCGTCGCTGAGGAACGTGATGCCCCAGAAGTACGCGCGGTCGGCGGCGCCCGATGTCGTGGCGACCACCTCGAGGATGACCTCGGCCATGCGGAAGAACGCTTGCTTCACCTGGCGACCGTCGCCCGCCGGGCCTTCCCGGACCCGGCGGAGCTCGAGGCCGACCTCGGCGAGCGCGTCGATGGTGCGGTCGAGGTCTTGCGTGAGCACGACGAGGTGGTCGATCGCCACGATGTGGTTCGGGTGGACGACGGTGTCGGGAAGGTCCGTGTGAGGAGCCGCTCTCGTCGAGAGCCCATCGATCGAGGTGGGGACGTCGCCGCGGAGCACCCACCTCTCGAGACCGGACCCGAGGTCGGGCCGGACGCTGAACGTCACCGTCCCCACGACGACCCGACCCTCGTCGTCGACGGTGAAGCCCGCGGCCCGCCATGCCTCGGGATGTCCGCCCAAGACGAGCTCGGCGATGGTCGGCGCGGTCACGCGACCCCGAGCTGCCACCAGAGGAACGACAGCACGTCGGCGAGCTCGTCCGCCTGCTTCTCGAGCGGCTTGCCCGCACCGTGCCCGGCGCGATCCTCCTGGCGGAGGAGTATCGGGTGGTCGTCACCGCACGACGTCGCCCATTGGAGCGCGGCCGTCATCTTGCGGGCGTGATTGGGGTCCACGCGTCCGTCGCCTTCGGCGGCAGTGAACAGCACCGCGGGATAGCAGGTGCCCTGAACCACGTGGTGATACGGCGAGTAGGCGAGCACCCACTCGAGCTCCTCAGCGACGTCGGGGTCGCCGTACTCAGGCGTCCAGAGCTTGCCGATGAGGTGCAGGTGGTAGCGAACCATGTCGAGCAACGGCACCGCGCAGTGGACGGCACGCGCGAGCTCGGGCCGCTGGGTGATCGCCGCTCCCATCAGCAACCCGCCGTTGGAGCCACCCCGCAACGCGAGCCGTGCGTGCGACGTGCACCCTTCGGCGACGAGCCAGTCGCCCGCAGCGTGGAAGTCGTCGAACACCTGCTGCTTGCTCTCGCGCATGCCGGCGCGGTGCCACTCCTCGCCTTCCTCGGCGCCGCCCCGGATGCACGCGTCGGCGAAGAGCCCGCCCGCCTCGGCCACCGCGATCGCGATCGGGGAGTACGCAGGGGTCGCGGCGATCGAGAAGCCTCCGTAACCGGTGAGCAGGCACGGAGTGCCGGCGCTCGGCACCGTGTCGACGCCGCGCATGACGAACATCGGCACGCTCACACCGTCCGTCGACGTGTAGCGCACTTGCTCGACGTGGAACCGGTCGGGATCGACAGGCGAACCCGCTGTCCCCCAGCGCTCGACGCCGTGCTGCGGCGTCCAGCGATGCAGGCGCGCAGGAAGCGCGAACGACTCGAGCTGGAAGAACGCGACCGCGCGGTCGGGTTCCGCGTCGAAGCCGGCGAGGGACACGGGGCCCGGCAGCTCGATCTCGCGCATGTCGCCGCCGTCGCGCGCATACGAGCGGAGCACGGCGAGCGCCGACCTCGTGCCGTGCACGAGCAGGCGATCACCGGCAACCTCGACGCCGCCGGCGTCGATGACGATGTCGCTCTCCGCCACGAGCGTCCGCCACGACGCCGCGGTCGGCGCATCGACCGATGCCGTGAACACCCGGCCCCGCGTGGCATCGAGGTTGGTGACGCCGATGAGCCGATCGTCCACGACGCGCAGCACCGTCTGCGCCTCGACGCCCTCGATGAGGGTGGTCCTCCGACCGGTCTCGCGGTCGATCAGATGCACGTCGGTGCGAATCCACCCGACGTTGCAATGCACGGCGAGCCACCGTCCGTCGCGTGACAGCGTGACCGACTGCATCGACTCTTCGATCGGCAGGTCGCCGAACACGAGCTCGTCGTGACCGTGGTGGTCGCCGACGATGTGCCACCAGACCCGCGCGCCATACTCCTGCCCCGAGGGATAGCGGGTGTAGGCGAACGCGTCGCCTGCCGGGGTCCACGCGAGTGACGCCCATCGCGTGTCGGGGATCTCGTCCACGAGGAGGTCGCCACTCTCGGTGTCGACGATGCGCAACGTGGATCGCTCGTCACCGCCGACCGAGACGCCGAACGCGACCCGCATTCCGTCGTGGGTTGGGTAGTACCAGTCGAGGGCCGCCGTCGAGTCTTGGAGCAGCGCAGCGGGATCGATCAGCGGACGAGGCGTGGCATCCGGATCGCTCGCCGAGCGCACTGTCAATCGGAACTGCGCCTCGCCTCCCGCTCGCTCGAGTGCGAAGACCCGATCGCCGGCGACGCTGCACGAGGTCGACAGGGGTGCGGCGAGCAGCTCGACGAAGCGAGCGTGCAGCGCGGCGCGGGCGGGCAAGCCCTCCAGCGCGCGACGAGTGCGCCCGTTCTGCGCCACCACCCATGCGAGGGTCGGGGGCGCGTTGGCGTCTTCGAGCCAGCGATACGGGTCGGCGACCTCGTGTCCGTGGAGGACGTCGACGGTGTCGCCGCGAGGGGCGACAGGAGCAGGATCGAGGTGGGGCAGCCTCAGCCCCGGCCGCAGTTCGGCTTCTTGCCGTGGTTGGCCTTGTTCCGCCGCATGCGCGCCTTGCGCTTCTTCGTCTTCTTCGACATGAGGCCGACAGGCTATCGGGTCAGCGCGTGCCCACTCTCGGCGGCGGTGCCGGCGGTGTCGGGGCCGGGCGGATCGACGGTCGGTTGTCGGTGATCCGCATGCCGTGCACGGGATACAGCTTCGGCACTCGCTGACCGGGCGTGCGGGCGACCCACGCCTTGAACGCCGACTCCGACTCCCACACGTCGATCACGCAGATGCCGTCCGCGGTGGGGCTGCACACGTGGAGGATCAGGCCCGTGTCGGGGCCACCCCGCTCGTCGACCGACTGCTCGTAGCGGTCGTACGCCTCCAAGAGCTCGGGGATCGTGCCACGGACCATGACGACGGCCATCACTGCGTCGGTGCTGCCCGCGGTGACCCTGAAGGTCTTCGTGAGGCGGTCGGGGATGTCGATCGCCTCGTCGATGGTGGTCGCGCCGCTCTGGGCTCGCGGGGCGGACGGATCGGACGGGGGCGCGCCAGGCACCACCTTGAGCTTCGGGGAGGGACTCGGCGGCGCCTTGTCCTTCCGCAACTTCATGGCCACATCCTACGAATCGGCCGTTGCGGGGGCGCGGTTGAGGGATCAGCCGTGCGAGCCTGCCCATTCGAGCAGGTCGTCGGCGCTCATCGTGTTGACGATCGACGCCGTCGGCACCTCGCACTCGACGGCCCGCTCGCATCCGTGGGGTTGCCAGTCCAGCTGGCCAGGGGCGTGCGCGTCGCTGTCGATCGAGAAACGGCACCCGAACTCGACCGCGAGGCGGAGCAGGCGACGAGGCGGGTCGAGCCGCTCCGGGCGGCAGTTGATCTCGACCGCGGTGTCGAACTGCTTGCACGCCATGAACACGATCTCGGCGTCGAACGTCGACTCGGGGCGGCCCTTGCCGACGACCTTGCGGCCGGTGCAGTGCCCGAGGATGTCGACATGGGGGCTCGCCACCGCGAGCACCATCCGCTCGGTCATCGGCTGCCGTTCCATCCGGAGCTTCGAATGGACGCTCGCGACGACGACATCGAGGCGGGCGAGGACATCGTTGTCGCAGTCGAGCGACCCGTCCTCGAGGATGTCGACCTCGATGCCGGTGAGGATGCGGAACGGCGCGAGCTCCTCGTTCAGCGTCTCCAGCACCTCGAGCTGGTTCAGCAGGCGTTCCCGGGAGAGGCCGTGGGCGACCGTGAGCCGAGCGGAGTGATCGGTGAGCACCATGTACTCGTGCCCGAGCTCGATCGCGGTGCGGGCCATCTTCTCGATGGGCGCGCCGCCGTCGGACCAGTTCGAGTGGCTGTGGCAGTCGCCGCGCAAGCTCGCCCGCAGCGCCGCACCCTCGGCCGACAGCGGGATGACCGTCTCCTCCTCGAGCTTCGCGAGGTACGTCGGCACCTCGCCGTTCACCGCCTCGGTGATCACGCGGGCAGTGACCGGTCCGATGTGCTCGAGGTCGGTGAGCGTGTCGGCTCTAGCGCGGGCCTCGACCTCCGCGGGATCGAGCGCCTCGATCGCGTCGCGCGCGTTGGCGAACGCCTTGACCCTGTGCGACGGCTCGAGGGCGCGGTCGAGCAGGTAGACGATGCGGTCGAGGGCGGCGACCGGGTCGGACGCGTCGGACATCAGGCCGGCTTCACCGTCAAGGGGATCGAGGTGCAGCCGCGGAGGAGGAAGCTCGCGGTGCCGACGATGTCGCCGCTCGCCTCGAAGGCGGAGGTGCGCTCGAAGAGCACCTCTGCGGCGACCCTTGCCTCGAGGCGCGCGAGTGGCGCGCCCAGGCAGAGGTGGATGCCGTGGCCGAACCCGACGTGGTCGGGCGGCTGGCGGTCGAGCCGGAAGGTGTCGGCGTCCGGGCCCCACTTCTCCTCGTCGCGGTTGGCCGACGCGAACAGCACGACCAGGCGCGTGCCGGCGTCGAGCGACTCGCCGCCGATCTCGGTCGGCGCCGTCGTGCCGCGGAAGAGGCACTGCACCGGTCCGTCGTAGCGCAGCTGCTCCTCGAACGACGCGGCGATCCTCGACGGGTCGTCCCGCAGCGCGGCCTCGACATCGGGTCGAGCGAGCAGTGTGCGCGTCCAGTTGCCGAGCAGGTTCGTGGTGGTCTCGTTGCCCGCGATCAGCAGGAGGATGCAGAACCCGACGAGCTCGTCGATCGTGAGCGGCTCCTCGCCGTCCGTCCCGCGCGTGACCAGCATGCTCACGAGGTCGTCCTTCGGGTGCGCCTGCCGATCCTCGATGACCTCGACGAAGAAGTCGAACATCTCCTCGGCCGCGATGCGGAACCGCACCGGATCGGGCGTGAGGCTGAACGCCGCGACCGCCGCGTCGGACCACGCCTTGAACTGCTCGCGCCGCTCAGCCGGGATGCCGAGCATCTCCGCGATGACGGTGACCGGGAGCGGGTAGGTGAGGTCGCGCACGAGGTCAGCGCCGCCGTCGGCGCCCTTCTCGATCATCTCGCCGACGAAGTGCTCGGCGATCTCGCGCACGCGCGGCTCGTAGTCGCCGATGACCCGCGGCGTGAAGCCACGGTTGACGAGGCGTCGCATCGTGGTGTGCAGGGGAGGGTCGGACGCGATCAGCGATCGGCCGAGCGCACCCGGGCCACTCACCTCGCGCCCGTCCTCGGTGATCGGCGCGTCGCCGACCATCGACATCATGTCGCCCATCCCCCGCGCCGAGGAGAACAGCAACGGCTCGCGCAGCACGCCGGTGACATCGGCGTAACGGCTCACGGCGTACGCGTCGAGGAGCGGGACGTAGGCGAGGCCGTCTGCCGCGCGGAGCCGGGCGTACTCGGGGTACGGATCGACGAGGACGGCAGGATCGAACACCTCGAACGTCGTCATGGCCGAATGGTAGGGGGATTGCCATACCCTGGCTGTCTGTCATGGAGCGCTTCGGCATCGTCGGCTTGCCCAACGCGGGCAAGTCGTCCCTCTTCAACGCGTTGACCGGTGGCAACGCGCTCGTCGCCGCGCATCCGTTCTCCACGACCGAGACGAACATCGGCGTCGCGAAGGTCCCCGACAGCCGGCTCGACGCCCTCGCCGAGATGAGCCAGTCGAAGAAGGTGGTCAACGCGACGGCGGAGTTCGTCGACATCGCTGGACTGCAGAAGGGGTCGAACGCAGGGGAGGGACTCGGCAACAAGTTCCTCGGCGGCATCCGCGAGGTCGATGCCGTGCTGTACGTGCTGCGGTCGTTCGTCGATCCCAACGTCGTCGGTGGCACCGACCCTCTCGATGACCTCGCGACGCTCGATCTCGAGCTCGTGCTCGCGGACGCCGCGAGCGCGGAGACCCAGCTCGACCGCCGGCGCAAGGCCGCGAAGGCCGACAAGTCGCTCGCCGGCGAGGTCGCCGTGCTGGAGAAGGCCGTCGCGCTGCTGCAAGCGGCCACACCGCTCTACCGCGCGGGGCTCACCGCGGACGAGATCACCGCGTTGCAGCCGTTCTTCCTCATCACGGCGAAGCCCGTGCTCGTGGTGGTGAACCTCGGCGAGGATCAGCTCGACGAGGGCGACGCGATCGTGGCCACCGTGTCCGGCGAGCTCGGCGGCGCCGCCGAGGTGCTCGCCGCGTGCGTGCAGCTCGAAGCCGAAGCCGCGCAGCTCGATGCCGACGAGCGGGCCGAGCTGCTCGACGGCCTCGGCCTCGGCGAGGGTGCGCTTCCGCGTGTGATCCACGCGGCGTACCACCTCCTCGGTCTGCGCACGTTCCTCACGACGGGCGACAAGGAGTCGCGCGCGTGGACGTTCCGGGCCGGCGCGAAGGCGCCCGAGTGCGCCGGCGTGATCCACAGTGACCTGCAGCGCGGGTTCATCCGCGCTGAGGTGATCCGCTGGGACGAGCTGCTCGCGCTCGGGTCGTGGAACAAGGCGAAGGAAGCCGGGAAGCTCCGCGTCGAGGGCAAGGACTACGAGGTACAAGACGGGGACACGTTGGAGATCCGCTTCAACGTGTAGCGCCCTCTGTCAGTGGGCACCCCGCTCGATCTGGTGGATGAGCGACTTCAGCGCAGCGATCTCCTTGTTGAGCGCCTGGCGGCCCTGCTTGGTGAGCTGGATCCAGGTGCGGCCGCGTCGACCCTCGTAGCCCTTCTCGATCGTGACCAAGCCGGCCTGCTCCAGCACGGTGAGATGCTGCGAGAGGTTTCCCGCGGTGAGCTCGAGCGTGTCGCGCAGGAACCCGAACTCTGCCCTCCGTGCCTGTTGGGTCACGGTCAGGATCCCGAGGCGCACGCGCTGGTGCACGACATCGTCGAGGCCGTTGACGGGGTGATCGGTCATGCCCCCGTGGGCCCGTCGATCCGCTGCGTGATCGCCACGACCACTCCGGCCACGAGCAGCACGACGCCGTCGATCACCACGTGCGGGAGGAACGCCCAGGGCGTGGGATGCGAGTACCAGTCCACGCCCACGGTCGCCACTGCGACGACCAAGTACGCGATCGTGAGACCGAAGAGCGTCCAGCTGCGTTCGATCCATGCGAGCAGGAGCAGCGCGAGGCCGATGACCCCCGCAGGGGTGGCGAGCCGGTAGAGCACGCGGTTCGGCTCTTGGCGGCTCAACACCTCGGCGAGGAACGCGGGATGCACGTCGGCCCAGAACGCCCACGCTGCGACGAGAGCTGCGAGCACGACGCCGACGACCACATACGCCCGCACGGACGTGCCCACGCCTCGCTGTGCTGACCGGTGCACGTAGAACCAGGTGATCAGGAGGTAGCCGGCCACGACTGCGATCGGCCAGTACCACAGCGCGAGCGTCGACTGCACCAGGCAGACGTAGCCCGTTCCGTGGATGGCGCCGCAGTGCTTCGGATGCCCGCCGTAGCGGGTGAACGGGATCGCCGCGAGCGTCACCGCCGCGAACACGAGCAGAGGGAACCAGGCGCCTCGTTGGGCGAGCCGGACCCGCCGGCTCAGGTCCTGGGTCGTCGACAGGAGGTTGCGAGGATCCGCCTCCGCAGGGGTCGACTGGTTTGTCATGCAGTTATGTTTGCACTACAAACTTCATCTGTCGAGGCGAGAATGACCCGATGAGCTCGGCCAGGGGTCCCGCGGAGCTGTTCGGGCTCCAGGGCAAGGTCGCGATCGTCACCGGCGCCTCCTCG
>DATKAS010000248.1:0-14074 GCA_035497855.1 Acidimicrobiales bacterium | reverse complement strand
GCCTCCTTGTCACCCGCGAGCCACAGACGCTGCACCTCGCGCACGTCGTCGCCGTAGCCCTGACGCTCGAACGCGTTGTTGTAGAAGTTCGTCGTCGCGGAGCCCATCGCACCGAACGTGAACGCGTATCCCTCGGCGTGCCGACGTCCCGCCTCCTCCACGTCGTCGGTGAGCTCGAGGCCGACCGACACGGTCAGATCGAGCTCGGCGATGTCGCGACCCGCCTTCGCCGCCCCCTCCCGGATCGGGTCGAAGAACGCGTCGGCGGTCTCGGGGAAGAACGAGTTGCCGATCCACCCGTCAGCGAGCTCGCCGGTCAGGCGGAGGTTCGCAGGCCCGAGCGAGGCGATGTAGATGGGGATGTGCGTCGGCGGCATCAGCGAGCGGATGCTGCGGCCCTCGCCGCCGGGCAGTGGGAGCTCGTAGATCTCACCGTGGTGCTCGAGTCGCTCGCCGGCACTGATCGAGCGGATGATCTCGATGGTCTCGCGCGTGCGCAGCACGGGCTTGTCGAAGCGGACGCCGTGCCATCCCTCCATCACCTGCGGGCCGCTCGTGCCCACGCCGAGCACGAAGCGGCCGTCGGAGAGCGCTTGCATCGACAACGCCGACATGGCGAGCATCGCGGGGGTTCGGGCGCCGAGCTGCACGATGCCGGTGGCGAGGCGAATCGTGCTGGTCTTCGCCGCGATGAACGCGAGCGGCGTCAGCGCGTCGCCGGCCCAGAACTCGGGCACCCACACCGAGTCCGCGCCGAGTCGTTCCGCCTCGACCACGAAGTCGAGCCCTCGAGCACTGAACGGCTGCGCCCACACGCCGACGCGCAGCGTCAACGTCCGGCCTCGGCCAGCTGCTTGATGCCCTCGACCGTCGCTCGCATGTTCGCCTCCCACTCCGACAGGCGGCGCGCGACGATGCGCTCCTCCTTGTCTGGCATCGCGGTGATCGCGATCGTCAGACCCGACGGTGCCGGCCCCATGCGCCCGCGCTGGCGCAGCCGCACGCCGTCCTCGACCTCCTCGAGCTCGAAGCCCCAGCTCGACGACGGGTTGTCCGTGTCGGTCACGTTCCACGCGAACGCGCGCATCGGCTCGTAGCGGCTCACGATCGAAGTCGTCTCCCACTCGCCCATCGCGGGATGGTGGCTGCGGCCGACGAAGCGCGCGCCGACCGCAGGCCCGGCGTCGAGCCATGTCGCGCCGAGGAGCTCGGACGAGAAGCGCGCGGGTGTGTCGATGTCGGTGACGATCTGCCACACACGCTCGAGGGGAGCGTGCACGATCACCTCGACCTCGGCGGTGGGGCCGTCCGCGTACTTCACCGAGGACGATGTTCGCATGCTCGTGGCAGCCGGGAGGCGCCCGCGGACTTACTGGAGTCGTGCAATAGTTTCAGGGATGTCGACCAACGGATCGAACGCACCCGTCGCCGTGATCGACGGAGTGCCTCGGCTCATCGGCGCTCGGTGCGACGCATGCGGCACCCACGTGTTCCCGCGCCAGGCGGGCTGCTCACGCTGCGGCGCACAGATGAGCGAGGTCGCGCTCCCGACGTCGGGCACGGTGTGGAGCTGGACGGTGCAACGGATCGAGCCGAAGCCTCCCTACAAGGGACCGGCCGAGTTCGAGCCGTTTGCCGTCGCATACGTGCATCTCGACTCGCTCCGTGTCGAGTCGCCACTCGCGGGCCGACCCGTCGACGAATGGCAGATCGGCGAGACGGTCCACCTCGTCGCGGACGACATCGACGACGAGGGCCACGCATGGCGGTTCCATTTCGAAGGTGGTGAGCGATGAGCGTCTCGATCATCGGGGTCGGGCTGCATCCGTTCGGTCGGTTCGAGATCAGCGGCCGCGAGATGGGTCTCATCGCCGCTCGTGAGGCGCTCGCCGATGCCGGCCTCACGTGGAGCGACATCGACTTCGCCGCAGGCGGAAGCCGGGACGGTGGTCACGCCGATGCGCTCGTCAGCGAGCTCGGCCTCACGGGCGTTCCGTTCATCTCGGTCTACAACGGTTGCGGCACGGGAGGCAGCGCTCTGCTGACCGCGTCGCAGGCGATCAAGTCGGGCGCGGCCGACATCGCGCTGGCGGTTGGGTTCGACAAGCACGCGCGGGGCGCGTTCGCCACCGATCCGGGCGAGTACGGGCTTCCCGACTGGTACGCAGAGGCGGGGATGATGGTCACGACGCAGTTCTTCGCGCTGAAGCTGCGGCGCTACCTCGACGACTACGGCCTCGACGCCCGTCTGCTCGCCGAGATCGCGGCGAAGGCTTTGCGGAACGGCTCGATCACACCGCACGCGTGGCGCCGCAAGCCCTTCACCGCGGACGAGATCGCCAACGCACCGATGGTGAACGATCCGCTGACGACCTACATGTTCTGCAGCCCGAGCGAGGGTGGTGCGGCGATCGTGCTGACGTCGACCGAGCGGGCGCGTGAGATGACCGACCGCTCGGTCGAGCTGCGCGCCATCGAGTTCCGGTCGCGCCAGTTCGGCACGTTCGAGGTGTTCAGCCCGTCGCTCGCTCCAGCGATCACGCCTGGCGCCACGGTTGACGCATCACGTGCTGCGTTCGAGTCGGCGGGGATCGGCCCCGGGGAGATCGACGTTGCGCAGATCCAAGACACTGAGGCTGGCGCGGAGCTCATGCACCTCGCCGAGTGCGGGTTCTGCGAGCACGGCGAGCAAGCGAAGCTGATCCTGGGCGGCGAGCTCGACATCAACGGCCGGATCCCCGTGAACACCGACGGTGGCTTGATCGCGAACGGCGAACCGATCGGCGCGAGCGGGCTACGCCAGGTCATCGAGTGCGTGCGCCAGCTACAAGGCCGCGCAGGCGACCGTCAGGTGCCGGGCGAGCCCCGCACTGCGTTCACGCAGGTCTACGGCGCACCGGGGATCAGCGCCTGCACCGTCTTGTCCAGATGATCGGGATGGTCGATCGCGCACAGGCGACGCCTGGGGCGTGGGCGATCCTCTCCGATGGCTTTGGTGGAGGCACCTGGGCCGAGGTGTCCGACCATGTGCTGCAACTGGCCGACGCGATCCACGTTGCGCACCTCGATCCGCGGCGGCGTGTCCTCGTCATCGCTCGCAACCGCCCCTCGACGGTCGTCGCGCATGCCGCGACTCTGCTCGCGGAGTCTTGCGCCGTGCCCGTCAACTTCCACCTGACCGCCGGTGAGCTCGAGTTCATCGCGGCGGAGTCCGGTGCCCGCCTCGCCTTCGTCGACTCCACGACGGAGAAGGCGACCCGAGAGGCCACGCGCGACCTCGATGTCGAGGTGGTCGTCCTTCCCGACGACGGACTCAGCGGCGCGGACCTCGACGCGTTCATCGGTCACCGGGAGGCAACCGCGTTGCGGCCCGACCAGCGCGTGATCCCGAACCTGCTCTTCACCTCTGGCACGACCGGGAAGCCGAAGGCGGTGCAGTTGCCGCCGCGCACGTTCGGCGACGCGACCGATCTCGCCGGCTTCGCCGACCACATCGCGCGCCATCGTCTCGCACCGCTGGGCGCACACCTCGTCGTCGGGCCGATGTATCACAACGGTCCGCTCACGGCCGTGCGACTGCTGCTCGCCGGAACGCCGATCGTCGTCCACGAGCGCTTCGACGCCGAGAGCACGCTCGCCACGATCGACGAGCAGGGGATCGCGACGTCGATCATGGTGCCGACGCACTTCGTGCGGCTGCTCGCGCTTCCCGACGACGTCCGCGCTCGTCACGACCTCTCGTCGCTGAGGCAGATCGCACACACCGGGGGGCGATGTCCGGTCGACGTGAAGAGGGCGATGATCGAGTGGTGGGGGCCGATCTTCACCGAGTCGTACGGCGGCACCGAGTCGGGGACCGTGTGCTCGATCGACTCGACCGAATGGCTCGCTCACCCCGGCTCAGTGGGGCGCAGCGTCCCCCCTTTCGAAGCCTTGGTCGTCGACGACGACGGCACCCCACTTCCCGCGGACGCCGAGGGACGCCTCTACTTCCGCGATACGACCGGCCGGGGCATCGTCTACGAAGGCGACCCCGAGAAGACGGCGGCGGCGCATCTCGCACGCGGCGTGTTCACGCTCGGCGAGATCGGCCACATCGACCACGACGGCTACGTGTTCATCACTGACCGCTTCTCCGACATGGTCGTGTCGGGCGGTGTGAACATCTATCCGGCCGAGGTCGAGCAGGTGCTCGTGCAGCACGAGGACGTCGTCGACGCTGCCTGCATCGGCCTGCCCGACCACGAGATGGGAGAACGGCTGATCGCGCTCGTGCAGGCTCGCCCGGATGCGCAGGTGGCCCCCGGCGACCTCTCGGCCTGGTGCCGCGAGCGTCTTGCCGGATACAAGTGCCCGAAGGAGTTTCGCTTCGTCACCGAGGTTCCGCGCAACCCACTGGGCAAGATCGACAAGAAGTCGCTTCGCAGCTCGCTCCTGGAGGGGGATCCACGATGAACAGATGGTTCGGTGACTCGACGCCGAGCGAACGCTTCCCGGCGTGGACGCGCGGCAACGCGGCCGATGTGTTCCCGGAACCGTTCAGCCCGCTCGGGCAGAGTCTGGTGCTGCGGAAGGGGATGTGCACGGGCTTGCGCGACGCGTACACGGACATCGGCGCGCTGTCTTACGACGAGTTCGACGATCCGGCGAGGCCCGACCTCTTCATGATGTTCGGCGGCTACCTCTACAACCCGTTGACGATGACGCGCATCTTCGGCGCACGAATGCCAGGTGCCTCGCCCGAGATGATCGACAAGGCGTTCTTCGATGAGCGCGACGAGGTGCCTCCCTACGAGGAGCAGCCCTGGCACGTCTCGCCGCTGCACGAGGCCCGCTTGGGCGAGTCGATGGCTTGGGCCATGTCCGTCGACGCGCTCCCCGAGCTCGACGCCGACCGCGAGCTCGCGCGCGCGGTGCGAGCCCAGCGACCCGACCTCACACGACTCACCGATGCCGCTGTCATCGCCCGCGCCCGCTCGATGGTGCCGCTCATCCAACAGGTGTTCGAGAACGCGATGCGAATCTCGACGCTTGCCTCCCTGGGCACCGGCGCGCTCGGTGCGATCTGCGAGGCGCTCGGCGACCCGAGCATGGCGATTCGCCTGCTCGCCGGCATCGAGGTGGACTCAGCCGCCCCCTCACATGCGATGTGGGAGCTCGGACGCGCCGCTCGCGGATCCGAGGAGCTCATTGCCGCGTTCGACGCTGGCCCCGACGAGGTGCTCGATCGGCTCCGAGCCTCCGGGTCCGCAGAGGCCCACGACTTCCTGGGCCGCTTCGAGGAGTTCCTCTACGACCACGGCTCTCGCGGGCAGAACGAGTACGACCCGATCAGCGCGTCCTGGGAGGTGAAGCCTCGGATTGCGCTCGCGGCGATCGACATCATGCGCCAGGCCGACGAGTCGCTCTCCCCCGCAGTGCGCCACGCCGCCTCAGTGGCCGAGCGCGACCGGATCGCGAGTGAGATCCGGCAGAAGATCGCAGGCGATCCCGAGACTGCGGCGATGTTCGAAGCCGCGCTCACGTCGGCGAACGTGTTCCTGAGCGGGCGCGAGCGCGCCAAGACCAACTCCGTCGCGGTGATCAACGAGGTGCGCGTCGCGCTCCGTGAGCTCGCTCGCCGCTACGTCGAGCGCGGTCTCATCACCGAGCCCGAGCAGGTCTTCATGCTGACTGACGACGAGCTCGACCAGATCCGCCACGATCCCGAAGCGTTTCGTGCCGTGATAGCCGAGCGTTGGGCGCAGTACCGCGAGCTGTTCGACCTCGAGCCCGTGTTCGTGGTGAACGGACGCGCGCCCGAGATCTCCGAGATGACGCGGCGCGACGCCAAACAGGTTGCGCAGGTCGCATCAGGTGCCGTGCTCAAGGGTGCGGCCGGGTCAGGTGGCGTGGCGACTGGCCGAGCGCGGATCGTGAAGAACGCCGCGGACCCCAAGGGCCTCGAGCCGGGCGACGTGCTCGTCGCACCGCAGACCGATCCCTCGTGGGTGCCGCTGTTCGTGCCCGCGGCCGCCGTGATCGTGAACGTGGGAGCGATGGGGAGCCACGCGATGATCGTGTCACGAGAGCTCGGCATCCCTTGCGTGGCCTCGGTCGCCGACGCCACCGAAGTCATCCCCGACGGCGCCATGGTCACCGTCGACGGGAACACCGGCACCGTCACCGTGCACTGACGCTCAGGCCTGAAGGGGCGCGACTCCGACCATCTTCGGCTCGGACGAGGCGAAGCGCGGCGAGCCGCCGTTGACGCTGCGGCCGTAGTCCACCACCAAGGTGTGCCCGTTCACCAGACGTCCCTCATCGCTCGCGAGGTAGAGCGCGGCGTTGGCGATGTCTCGAGCGTCCGGCGTGACGCCGTAGCGCTGACGTTGATCGCGGGCGACGGCCTCGAGGTCCGTGGGATCGCCCGCGACGAGGTTCGCCGTGAGGGCAGTGGGGATCGAGCCAGGCGCGATGGCGTTCACCCGGACGCCTTTCACGCCGACCTCCGCGGCAACCGACTTCGTGAGGCCGACCACGCCGGTCTTGGCAGCCGTATACGCGTGGGGCCCGAGACCGCCGATCACACCCGCGATGCTCGACGTGTTGATGATCGACCCGCTCCCCTGCGGCACCATCACCTGCGCAGCGTGCTTGCACCCGTAGAACACCGAGTTCAACAGCACGTCGATCGTCTTCAGCCAGGCCGACGAGTCGGTCTCCGCGATCGGACCCACGGCGCCGACCACGCCCGCGTTGTTGAACATCACGTCGAGCTGGCCCCATGTGTCGAGGGCGAGGCGGATCGCACCAGCAACGTCGTCCTCCAGGGTGACATCGCAGCGGACGAACCGAGCGCTCTCCCCGACCGATGCGGCGACCGACTTCCCGCGGTCATCCTGGACGTCGGCAACGATGACGCGTGCGCCCTCCTCGATGAACCGGTGCACCGTCGCCTCACCGATGCCGCTGGCGCCCCCCGTGATCACGGCGACTTTGCCGTCGAGTCGACCACTCATCTCTCGCTCCCTTTTCCTTGTGGACCGCAGCCCGCGAGACTGCGCGCGTGGTTGAGACGGAGACCCGACCCGTGACGATCGTGACCGGAGCGGCCTCCGGCATCGGCCGAGCGACCGTCGAGCTGCTCGCGAGCCGCGGCCACCGTCTGGTCGCGGTCGACGTCATGCCCGAAGTCGAGCAGACCTACGCCTCTTCCGCCGACGTCGTGGCGCTGGTTGGCAGCGTCACCGACGAAGCCGTCAACCGGGATGCCGTCGCCGTCGCCGAGAGCTCGTGGGGTCGCCTCGACCACGTCGCCCTCAACGCCGGCGTGCGTGGATCGGGGAAGGTCGACACCGTCGACCTCGCGGTGTTCGAGCGATCGCTCGACGTGAACCTGCGGTCGGCAGTGCTCGGCATGCGCGCCGCGATCCCCGCGCTGCGTCGAGCCGGAGGCGGATCGATCGTGGTCACTGCCTCGAACACGGGCTTGCGTGGCGAGGCCAACCGCTTCCCCTACGGCGTCGCCAAGGCCGGTGTGATCAACCTCGTGCAGACCGTCGCGATGGACGTGGCCGGGGAACGGATCCGTGTGAACGCCGTGTGCCCGGGCCCGACGCACACCGGCATGACGGGGCACCTCCCGACGGACGACCCCGCTCGCTACGACTTGCTGCGCCGCGTCGTGCCGATGCAACGGTGGGCCGACGCGAGCGAGATCGCCGAGGCGATCGCCTTCCTGCTGTCGCCGAAGGCTTCGTTCATCACGGGGGTCGCGCTCCCCGTCGACGGCGGCGTCACCGCGAACACTGGCCAGGCGCTGCTGCCGTCCGACTGACGGCCTCATTCGCTGATCATTCGCGCCATGGTCTCGTGGTAGTGGGCGAGCTTGCACTCGCGCTCCGACAGGATGTGCTGCTTGTAGGCGCTCGACCGCTTCGTGCGAGCGAGCTGCTGGTAGATGTCGATGTCCTCGCCGACGACCACCTTCAGGTGGTCCCAGTGGGCCTGCATGCGCTCGCGGTACTCGCGGTACCCGGGGTCAGACACGTCACCCGGGTACACGAGCTCCCAGCACAGGAAGCGCGTGCGGTCAACGTCGATGGGGATCGGGTTGAACACCTGGATGTGCTCCGGATTGCAGTTGAAGACCGTGTTCGGAAACACGACGTAGTGGCAGATCGCCCACTTGTGATGGTCCCAGCTCTCCTCGAGCTCGTCGCGGTGCTGGTGCCGCGGGACGAAGCACATGTAGTTGTGGTCGTTGACGATGAAGAAGGAGGTGTCGCGCGCGGACTTGGTCCACTCGGGGCTCACGTGGTGCAGCGAGGCGGTGTGGTAGATCTCGTTGAACCCGTCGACGATCGCCTTGTAGCTGACCGGCACGTCCCACTCGAGCACCTCGAGCAGGACCATGTCCTCCATGCGGTACTGACCGAGGTCGAGTGAGATCTCGTCACCGATCCACTCGCGAAGCGGCCGCGCGTCCTCTCCGGCGAGGTTCGCGAACACCCAACCACCCCATTCGTCGACCGCGACCGCAGGTGCGCGTACACCCTCGAGGTGCTCTGCGCAGAAGTCCTGCCGCTCGGGCACGCCGACGAGCTTGCCCGTCGTGTCGTACACCCACCCGTGGTACGGGCATGAGAAGCGGCGCGCGCCACACCCCTGCCACTCGGTCACGAACGAGACGCCGCGGTGCTGGCACACGTTGTGGAACCCCGCGAGAGTGCCATCGGGCTGCCGGGTCACGACGATCGTCTCACCGTGGCTCTCGAAGCTCAGCCAATCTCCGGTGTCCGCGACCTGGCTCGACCGACCGACGAGGAGCCAGGTCTTGTTGAGCACCTTGTCGCGCTCCAGCTCGAACTGCATCGGGTCCGTGTACCCGTCGCGCGGCATCGTGCTCGCGCCGTAGTCGGGCACGTTGCGGACCGTCGGGCCCAGTCGAACCGGAACGCCGCCACGAGTCGGCACATGCACCATCTGCGGAACCCCCAGAGCTACACCGCCCCGGCCGGGGCGCTGACATCACGGCCTGGTTGACACAACGACTGTTATATATAACATTCGTCACGTAACCCGTCAATGGGTGGACCGGGGGCCCAGATGCCGAAGATCGTCGACATCGAGCAGCGTCGTGCCGAGATCGCAGACGCGGCGGCGCGCCTGATCGCACGCTCCGGACTCGACGCAGTCACGATGCGCGAGGTCGCGGCCGAGGCGGGCTGGACCACCGGCGCGGTCACGCACTACTTCGCCGACAAGCGCGAGCTCCTGCTGAAGACGTTTCAGGCGTCACTCGCCCACCGCCGCTCGTTGCGCACCGACCGCGCCGACGCCACGCCGCTCGAGCAGCTCTGGGCGTCACTCGAGGGCGCTCTGCCGCTCGACGCGGACCGCCGGCGTCACTGGATGGTGACGGTCGCGTGCTGCTCGCAGGCGGTCGCGGATGACTCGATCGCCGATGCGCAGCGCGACGCCTACCGCGAATTCGCCGGGTACGTCGCGGAGCTGTGCGTCGCGGCAGGGCTGGCGAGCGAGAGCGAGGCGGAGTCGCGGGCCGGGCAGCTGATCGCCGTCGCGGACGGCATCGCGATCCAGGCGCTCTTCGACGACCGCAAGTGGCCTCCCGCTCGCCAACGCAGGGTGTTCGAGGACATGCTCACGTCGCACGGAGTTCGGCGACCCAATGTGCCTCCACCCGGAGACCGATGACCGGAGACCGCTGATGCGATTTGCCTTCTCGACTTCACCGCAGCGCACCACATGGCCCTGGCTCCTCGAGGTGTGGCAGCGAGCGGAAGACCTCCCCGTGTTCGAATCGGGCTGGACGTTCGACCATCTCTACCCGCTGTTCGGAGACTCGACAGAAGACTGCCTGGAGGGGTGGACCACGCTGACCGCCCTGCTGCACGAGACGTCTCGGTTGCGCGGGGGTGTGCTGGTGACGGGCATGGTCTACCGGCATCCGGGCGTGCTCGCGAACATGGCGTCGACGCTCGACATCACGTCTGGCGGCCGGCTCGAGCTCGGCGTCGGCGCCGGGTGGAACGAGGAAGAGTGCAACGCGTTCGGCATCGAGCTCGGCTCGATGCGCGAGCGGTTCGATCGCTTCGAGGAGGGCCTCGCCGTTCTCGCGAGCCTCCTCCAGAACGACCGCACGACGTTCGACGGCCGCTATTACCGACTCACGGACGCGATGAACAACCCGAAGCCGCTGCAGTCACCACTCCCGATCTGCATCGGTGGACGCGGCAAGAGGCGCACGTTGCCGCTCGCCGCGCGGTATGCGACCCACTGGAACTACAGCGGCGGCGACGTGAAGGAGCTCACAGAGCTCGGCGGAGTCCTCGACGACGCGTGCGTGATGATCGGGCGCGACCCCGCCGAGATCACGCGGAGTGTGCTGCTCCGGTACAACGGCGACGACGACGCCTTCCGCGAGGACGCCCGCACGATGGGAGACGCCGGCGCAGACCTGGGCATCGTCTCAGTGCCGAAGACGTCACCACCCGCCGTCGTCGAGCAGATCGCGGACGTCCTCGGCTCCTTCGATTGAGCCTTCGGGTCGCCGTCAATCGAACCGGGAAACCCGCCAAATTTGGCGGGTTATCCGCGCGAGAACCGTGGCGGGGGGGTTCAGGTGTGCTGCGCGACCAGCGCGGCGACCGAGCGGTGCAGGTTCTGGTTGCCCATCTCGTTGCGACCGAACCGGAATACGTCGCCGCTCTCGGCGAGTGCGGGGACACGACGGCCGATGCCCATCACGGTCACGAAGTCCTCGTCGGCTGTCACGTGCGCGTACCGCTGACGCTTCGCCTCGGCATCGGCGATCGCAGCCTCGTCGGTCAGCGGCGCACGAAAGTACTGGTACTGGATCACCGTGCACTCGAGCACCGTCGGGCCCGGAAAGATCCGGCTCACCATCAGGCCGGTGCTCGGGTGGCCCGAGATCGAGACGTTCGGGAACACGTAGTGCACCAGGCTGAACGCGTCGTACATGTCCCAGTCCTCGACCGGGATCTCGCGCTTGTCGACGATCGGCTTGTTCGCGAACCCGATGCGCACGTGGGGCCCGTACAGGTCATAGGTGTTCCGGTTCGTGATCGCCTTCTTGCCGATCGTGTTCCGGTGCAGGTAACCGATGTGGTACCCGTCGACGTAGCCGTCGGCCGTCGCCTTCCAGCTGCCGCTCGGCAGCTTCGTCTCGACGTCGTAGCGGTACAGCTTGTCGAGCTGCAGCAGGTCGAGCGCCGAGGCCATGTCACCGAGCCACGCGTCGATGTCCAGCGGCGCGCCGACGGTCAGCACCGCGAACACCGCTCCAGCCCGCTCGGCAGTCGGGTACTCGATGAGGCCGGTCACGTCGAGCTCGCCGAAGGCCTCACGCCCGGTGACGCCTACCAGCGAGCCGCACGTGTCGTAGACCCAAGAGTGGTACGGGCAGGTGAGCCGGCGGCCGTGCCCGAAGCAATCGGATGTGATCGCCGCGCCGCGGTGCCGGCACGCGTTGAGGAACGTGCGCGCCACGCCGTCCTCCCCGCGCATCACGACGATCGGACGGTCCGCGATGTCGAGCGTCGTGAAGTCGCCGGGCTCTGGGATGTCGCACGCAAGCGCGACCATGATCGGGCTGCGGCGGAACACGGCTTCGACCTCGCGGGCGAAGAGGTCAGGGTCGAGGTAATCGGCGGCCGGCACTCGCAGCATCGCGTCCGTGTAGTCGCCACGTTCGGCGTCGACGTTCGCGAGGACCCGCTTGCCGACTTCGGAGAGCGGTGTTGCCGTCATGGGCACCCCCTTCGATGGGAGAAGGCTCGATGCAGAACTGTAGTCCGTCTGCAGAAAGATCGACCGCGCTCAGTCCCGCCGCACGCCTCGCGCGAGCTCGGCGAACGTCTGGTCGCGATCGACGCGCGGCTCGCCGGGAAGCCCGAGCACGCGCTCGCCGATGATGTTCCGCTGGATCTCGTCGCTGCCACCGGCGATGCGGTACCCGGGGGCGCCGAGCAGGTGCTCGTTCCACGCGAACGTGCCCCATTCCCCCGTGTCCGCGGTGAGCGACGGCCCCAGGAGCTCGCCCGCGAGATCGCTTGTCTGACGCATCGCCTGGGTCCACAGCAGCTTCCCGATCGAGCCTCCGGGACCTGACGATCCCGTCGCCTTCGCCTGCGCCGCGGCCCGCGAACGCGTCCACTCGCGCACCCGCTTCATCTCGAACGCCCTCGCCAAGCCCTGACGCATCATCGGCTCGTCCGTGCGTCCGAGGTGGCGCGCGAGCATCAGCAGCTCGTCGAAGCCGCCACCCCTGCGGCTCGACCCCGAGACCGCGCGCTCGTGGCCGAGCACGGTGAGCGCCACCTTCCAGCCGGCACCGAGGGGGCCGACGCGCAAGTCGTCGGAGACCCGCACGCCACTCAAGAACACCTCGTTGAAGGACGCGCCACCGGTCATCTGGCGGATCGGACGGATCTCGATGCCGCCCGCGTCGAGTGGCACGAGGAACGCGGTCATCCCGGCGTGCTTCGGGACGTCGGGATCGGTGCGGCAGATCGCGAAGCCGTACTGGGCCAGCCGCGCGGTCGACGTCCACACCTTCTGTCCCTCGAGGATCCACTCGTCGCCGTCGCGCGTCGCCTTGCACGCGAGGCCCGCAAGGTCGCTGCCCGCGCCGGGCTCGGAGAAGAGCTGGCAGCAGAGCGCGTCGAGCTGGAAGAACATGCGACAGAACCGGGCCCGCTGCTCGTCGGTGCCGTACTCCTCGATCGTCGGCGCGATGAGACCGCTCGTCACCGCCAGGACCTCGTGGTCACGCGGGACGTCGAATTCCGCCTCGAGCTCTTTGAAGGCGGCCTCGTGGGCCTTCGTGAGCCCCAGGCCGCCGTAGCCGGAGGGCACGGCGATCGCCCCGAAGCCCGCGGCCACCTTCTCCCGGTGCCACGCTTGGTACGCCTGCAGCACCGCGAGCTCCGCCTCGTCGGACGCGTCGTGGAACACGACGACCGAGAACTCGCCGTCGCCCCACTCCGGCGCGCTGTCTGCCGTCCGCCTCGGAGCACGCGACTCGAGCCACTGGCGCGCCTGCTCTGCGAACGCTGCCACTGACGGAGGTCCCGCGGCCATCATTCCCCCTCGGTCGACGTCCACTTCCCGGGATGCTTTCTGGAGTGCAACACTAGTAACCCGCGACCGGTGAGAGGAGCTGGGGGGATGGATCTCGGGCTGACAGGCAAGAAGGCACTCGTCACGGGCTCCACGAAGGGCCTCGGGCGCGCGATCGCCGAGACGCTGCTCGCCGAGGGCGCTCTCGTCGCGATCTGCGCGCGTGATGCCGACGGGGTGAAGGTCGCCGTCGAGGACCTCTCCGCGAAGGGCACGGTGTGGGGTCGCGCGGTCGACGCGGGCGACTCGAGCTCGTTGCGCGGCTTCGTCGCCGATGCGATCGACGAGCTCGGCGGCCTCGACATCTACGTGCACAACACGAGCGGCAAGCCGTCCAAGACGTTCGAAGGGTGGCAGAACAACTTCCGGATCGATCTCATGGCGCTCGTCGAGGGGGTCGACGCCGCGGCCGATGCGCTCGCAGCGGACGGAGGTGGCGCGCTGATCAGCATCGGCACGTCTGCTGTCGCGGAGCACTTCGCCAGCGGCTCGAACAGCTACAGCGCGTTCAAAGCCGCCGTCACGAACTGGACGCTCGGCCAAGCGCAGGTGCTCGGCGCCCGCGGCATCCGCTGCAACGTGGTGTCGCCTGGCCCGATCTGGGTCGAGGGCGGCGACTGGAACCGGGTGAAGGACGGCAGGCCCGAGTTCTTCGAGCTGACGGAGAAGACCCATCCGATGGGTCACATCGGCGAGGTGAGCGACGTCGCGAACGCGGTTGTGTTCCTCGCGTCCCCTGCGGCGAAGCACATAAACGGCGCGAACCTGACCGTCGACGGCGGCTTCCTCAAGCGGGTCGACTTCTGAGCGCTTCGCGATGACCGACGGCTCCGTCCCGCCCGACGCACCACCCGGACGGCGGATCGACGTCGTCCTCGTTGCCGGAGGCCTGTACCACGACATCGACTTCGCTCGTCTCGAGCTTCTC
>DATKAS010000247.1:0-7778 GCA_035497855.1 Acidimicrobiales bacterium | reverse complement strand
CACCGGCCACGAGTCGTCCGTCGCGGTGCTCGGTGCCGCAGCGTACGCGCGGTCGTCGCCGGAGCGCGTCGCTGTCTCGTTCGATGCCGCGCTGGCTGCCGGCATCAACCACCTCGACATCGCGCCTCGATACGGCGACGCGCAGCGACTCGTCGGCCCGCTGGTGCCCGCGGTCCGGGATCGGTTGTTCATCGGCTGCAAGAGCACCCGTCGGAACGGGGACGGGTTCCGCGCGCAGCTCGAGGAGTCGCTCGGCCTGCTCGGCTGTGACTCGTTCGACCTCCACCAGCTGCACGGGGTCACGTCGGTCGACGAGCTCGACACGCGACAGGGTGCGGTGGCTGCGCTCCTGCAGGCGCGCGAGGAAGGCCTCTGTCGCTTCGTCGGCATCACTGGTCACGACTTCGGTGCCCCGGCCGCGCACGCGGAGGCGGTGCGTCGCTACGACCTCGACACCGTCATGTTCCCTGTGAATGCCCGCATGTGGGGCGATGCGGCGTACCGGCGAGACGCCGAAGCGCTGTTGGCCCTGTGCGCCGAACGCGATGTCGGCGTGATGGCGATCAAGACCGCCGCGGCACGGCCGTGGCGTGACGGCGGCCAGCGGACGTCGACCACGTGGTACGAGCCCTACACCGAGCCGTCTGATGTCGAGCGCGGTGCGCGGTTCACCCTGTCGGTGGAGGGCGTCGACGCGCTTTGCACGCCGGGCGACGAGCACGTGCTCGCCGAGATCCTTCGGGCGATCGACGGATTCGTGCCGATGACGGCGGCGGAGATGGACGACGCGATCGCAGCGGTCGCCGACGAGCCGATGATCTTCCCGATGCCCGCCTGAGGGCGGGCTCGTTCACGCAACCGTCACGGAATCACGGAACCTGCGCTCCACCTCACACGTCCCATGGGCAACGGCACGACCTCAACCCAGGGGGAACCATGCGCAGGAATGTCCGAAATGTCACGTTGGTGGGGATCGCAGCCTTGGTGCTGGGTGGCGTCGCGGTCGCCGCGTCGGGTGCGTTCGACTCGACGCGAACCGAGTCGACAGCGCAGGCCGATGCGAGCGGCAGCGCCTCCGATCCCGCGTTCGCTCCGACCACCATGGCCGCGTTCACGAACGACGCGAAGGCCGAGAGCGTGACCGCTGGCGCCGCGGGAACGATCGCGGCAAGTCCCGCGCCGGCGCTCGGGAGCGGCGGAGGAGGTGACGCCGCGGTCGCGCAGGCTCCCGGCGCTCCAGAAGTCGGACCGAAGATCGTGAAGACCGCGGATCTCTCGCTCTCGATCGCGAAGGGGAAGTTCGGGGGCGCCTTCGCCGAGGCGTCTCGCATCGCGACCGCGAACGGCGGGTTCGTTGTCAGCAGCTCCACCTCGTCGAACGGCTTCGTACCTGGTCCCATCCCGCTCGACGACGCGAGCGCGCAGCCCGCGCCGCAGGCACGGGCGCAGAGCGACACCCGCGCCCGCGCCGGGCAGCTGACGATCCGCGTGCCGGCTGACAAGTTCGACTCGACTCGCGCCGCGCTCTCCGGGCTCGGCGACGTCGAGAACGAGACGATCAACGGGCAGGACGTGACGAGCCAGCTCGTCGACATGAACGCTCGCATCACGAGCCTGAAGGCGGAAGAGGCCGCGTTCCAGACGCTGCTCGGCAAAGCGACAGCGATCGGCGACGTGCTCCAGATCCAAGATCAGCTCTTCGACGTACGCACCCAGATCGAGCAGTTGCAAGCGGAGCAGGCGAACCTCGACGACCAGGCCACGTTCTCGACGATCACGGTTTCGATGTACGAGCCCGGCGTCGTGTTCACGCCGACACCGGAACCCGAGCAATCGATTCTCTCCAAGGCCTGGGACGACGCGACTGGTGGCGCGCTCAACGTGCTCGGCGGCATGGTCGTGGTGCTCGGCTACGCGGTGCCGCTCGCCGCGCTCGCGCTCCTCGGCGTCGCGATCTGGAGCATCACGGCTCCGTGGCGGCGTCGCCGTCGCTCAGCCGAGCAGCAGCTCGCGGTGGAGCCGTAGCCACTGGAGCATCGCTCGCGCTTCGTCCGCGAGGCCCTGCTCGAAGAACGTCTTGAACGGCTCGACACCCCGCGAGCCGTCGTGCTCGATCTCGTCGATGTCCGCCAGCTGATGGCCCTCGGCGAGATCGAGCAGCTTCTCGGGGGATGCCCCGCGACCGTAGGTGTCGCACACGAGTCGCAGACGGCGAGCCCGGTCGGGGATGTCCGTGAAGCCCATGGCTCGGCAGCGGTCGTCGTCGCGGAGCGGCACCATCTCGAACGCGACGTACGAGAGGTCGTACAGGGGGCTGGCGTGGAGGGCGAAGTCCCAGTCGATGAGCGCGACAGGTTCGTCGCCGCGCCACACGATGTTCCACGGTCCGGGGTCGCCGTGGCACACGATCTCCTCGGGAGCGAGACCTGGCGGTCGATGGTCGGCGACCGCGTCGTGGAACCGCTCGAGCAGTCGCACGACAGCCACGAGGCCGTCGTCGGAATGGAGCACCTCGGGCCACGACTCGTCGTGCGCCACCACTCCCTCGACGTACGACAGCACCTCCCGGCCCTGGTCGTCGAAGCCGAGCACGCGCGGCGCGCCGTCGAAGCCCTTCGCCTCGAGATGGCGGAGGAGGTCGTGCACCGCGGATGTCGCTGCGGTCGGGGTGCGCCGCACGGTGTCACCGATGCGCACGACGGCCGGGTTGACCTGCCCGCCCCGAAGGACCTCCTCCTGGTCGCTCACACCGCTGCCTCCCGGAGGCTCGAGAGCAGCGACCGCGAGTCCGAGATCGAGGCGAACAGGAGCTCGAGGACGTGGAGCGACGCATCGTGATTCGAGCGGGGTGTGTCCGCTCCGATCGGCTCGGCTGTGCAGTCGGACAAGACGAGGCAGTGGAAGTCGCGGAACGTCGCGTCGCGCACGGTTGACTCGACGCACACGCTCGTCGTCGCGCCGACGAACACGATCGTGTCGATCTGGTGTGCCCGCAGCGTCGCCTCGAGCTCGGTCTCGTAGAACCCGCTGTAGCGGCTCTTGTACAGCACGACGTCGCCCGCCATCGGCGCGAGCTCTTCCACGATGTCGGTGTTCCACGAGTCGCGGATGAGGATGCGACTCGCGCTGCCATCGGGAGCGGCCACGGTGTCGCCGGCGCGCAAGGGGATGTGCTTGAGCCATGTCGGGCCGTCGGGGTATCCGGCATCGCTGAGATCGGCGGAGAACGCCATCTTCAGGTAGACGACCAGCATCCCGCTCGCACGGGCGGCGTCGAGCACCTCGGCGATGGGGCCGACGATCTCCTTGATGGCCGTGAGGTCGATGCCGGCGCGGTCGAACATGCCACCCTCGCTCGCGAAGTCGTGTTGCATGTCGACGACGATCACGGCCGTCCGCCCGGGGCGCAGCTCGACGGGCGCCGGCCGGGCGCTGACGGTGACGGCGGGTTGCATACTCACGCCAGCGACGATGGCACAGGCGAGCCGGCGACCGCGTCGCGGGAAGTGGGCGAGGATGGTGAGATCGTCGGGGCACTGGGCTGACGCGACGACCTGGGCCTTGCCCCGTCAGCTCGGCGAGAGCTACACCGGGCTCTCCTGACCGGACGAGCGGAGGAGCGAGAGCGCGTATCGTCGCCCGCATGGCTGAGCTCAAGACCGGTGACAAGGCGCCCGCGATCTCGCTGCACGACCAGGACGACAAGGTCGTCAAGCTGTCGGGCTACAAGGGTCGCAAGGTGCTCGTGTACTTCTACCCGAAGGCCGACACGCCCGGCTGCACCGCGCAGTCGTGCGGTCTGCGCGACATCCTCCCGGACATCGGTGACACCGCGGTCGTCGGCATCAGCCCCGACAAGCCGGCGAAGCAGAAGAAGTTCGACGAGAAGTACTCACTCGGCTTCCCGTTGCTCGCCGACACCGAGCACGAGGTGGCAGAGGCATTCGACGTGTGGCGCGAGAAGTCGATGTACGGCAAGAAGTACATGGGCATCCTGCGGTCGGCGTTCCTCATCGACGAGAAGGGCAAGGTCGCCGAGGCGTGGTACGGCATCAGCCCGAAGGACACGCCGAAGAACTTGCTCGAGGCGTTGAGCAAGTGACGGTCGTGTTGCCGAAGCCGATCGACGTCCTGCCCCATCGGCCCCCGTTCCTCTTCGTCGACGAGGTCACCGCGCTCGATCCGGGGCAGTCGGCGCGCGGGGTGTGGCGGCTGACAGGGGAGGAGTGGTTCTTCCCCGGTCACTTCCCCGGACGGCCGACGTTGCCGGGGGTGCTCATGGCGGAGGCGATCGCGCAGCTCGGCGCCGTCGCCGTCCTCACCGACGCCCGCTTCACCGGCAAGCTGCCGCTCTTCGGCGGCCTCGACTCCGCTCGGTTCCGTCGCCAGGTCGTCCCCGGCGACACGCTCGACCTCGAGGTCGAGCTCGGCCGGCTGTCGGGGCGTGCGGGTCGTGGTGCGGGGAAGGCGAGCGTCGGCGGTCAGGTCGCGTGCGAGGCCGAGCTGCTGTTCGTCGTGGTCGACGCCACCTGACGGCGCCATTTCGGGCCTCGCGCCCGGCGGGACTCGCTACTCGGCCGGGCCGATCACGAGGCAGCCGTTGTGGCCGCCGAACCCGAACGAGTTGGAGAGCGTCGGGCCGGGCTCCCACGCGCGCGGCTCGCCGTGGACGATGTCGATGTGCACGCCGGGGTCGGCCTTGACGAAGCCGGCAGTCGGCGGGATGAGCTCGCGCTCGATCGAGATGAGCACTGCGGCAGCCTCGATCGCGCCCGCGGCACCGAGCGCGTGGCCTGTGACCCCTTTGGTGGAGGTCACCGGCGGTCCAGGAGTGCCGAAGACCTTCTCGATCGCCTCGGCCTCGGCGGCGTCGTTGAGCGGCGTCGACGTGCCGTGCGCGTTGATCTGCCTGATGTCGCTCGCGCGGAGGCCGGCCTCGGCGAGCGCGAGCTCCATGCACGAGATCGCGCCCGCGCCGCCCGGCGAGGGCGCGGTGATGTGGTGCGCATCGGCCGTGCTCGCGCCTCCCATGATCTCGCCGTAGATGTGCGCACCTCGGGCGTGCGCCGCCTCCCACTCCTCGAGGACGAGCACCGCCGCGGCCTCCGCGATGACGAACCCGTCGCGGTCGGCGTCGAACGGCTTCGACACGCCCGAGGTCGATATCGCGGTCATGTTGATGAAGCCCTGGATGCCCACCTCGGTCATCGCGGCCTCTGATCCGCCGGCGAGCACCGCATCGCACCGGCCATAGGCGATCAGCCGCGCAGCGTTCGCGATGGCGTGCGTGCTCGCCGCGCACGCGGTGACGACGTTCTCGCACGGCCCCTGCCAACCGAAGCGCATCGAGACGCCGGCGGCCGCCGCGTTGGCCATCATCATCGGCACGAGGAACGGCGACACTCGGCGCGGGCCCTTGCCGTCATAGACCCGCACCTGTTCCTCGATCGTGTGCAGGCCCCCGACGCCCGTGGCGATGATGACGCCCGCTCGGCCCGGGTCGGCGCCGGGGTCACCGCTGTCGTCGAGCGCCATCGTGGCGGCCGCAAGCGCGAACTGAGCGAACCGGTCGGTGCGGCGCGCTTCTTTCGGGTTGTCGAACCACTGCTCCGGTTCGAAGTCGAAGACGCGGCGTTCGGCGTTGCGCACCGGCGAGCACAGGCCGTCCCAGAACGCGTCCTTGCCGATGCCGCAGGGCGCGACGATGCCGAGCCCCGTGACTGCGACGCGCCTGCCTTGCATCCTGATCGCCAGCTACTTGGACGTGATGAGCTGGTAGGCCTCGCCGACGGTTTGGATGCCGTCGAGCTCCTCCTCCGGCACCTCGACCCCGAACTCCTCCTCGAGCGCCATCACGAGCTCGACGAGATCGAGGCTGTCGGCATCGAGGTCGTCGCCGAACTTGGCCTCCATCGTCACCTTCTCGGGCTCGACGGACAGCACGTCGACGACGCACTTCTTGAACCGATCGAACTTCTCATCGTTGGCCACGGGTCAGGCTCTTTTCTCTCGAGGTGCCGGTAGACGACTACGGAAAATCTAATGCCCCATGCCCAAGCCGCCGTCCACTGGGATCACTGCGCCCGTGATGTACCCAGCGTCATCTGAGGCCAAGAAGCGCACGACAGCTGCGACTTCCTCGGGCGTGGCGAGCCGTCCGAGTGGCACGGCCGACGTGAGCTCGGACTGCCGGCTCTCGGAGAGCGCCGCGATCATGTCGGTGGCGACGGGACCGGGGGCGACGACGTTGACGGTGATCGAGCGCGATGCGAGCTCTCGTGCGAGCGACCGCGCCAGCCCGACGAGGCCCGCCTTCGACGCCGCGTAGTTCGCCTGGCCCGCCGAGCCGAGCAGGCCGACGACCGACGACATGAAGATCATGCGACCCTTGCGGGCGCGCACCATGCCGGAGGCGGCGCGCTTCGCGAGGCGGTATGCGCCAGTGAGGTTGGTGTCGACGACGCTCGTGAACTGCTCCTCGCTCATGCGCAGCAGCAGCCCATCGTGGTTGACGCCGGCGTTGGCGACGAGCACCTCGACCGGTCCGTGGCGTTCCTCGATCGCGGAGAACGCGGCGTCGATCTCGCCCACGCTCGTGACGTCGCACTTCAGCGCGAACAGGTCGTCGGGCGGAGGCTTCGTCGCGTACGTCACCGCGACGCGGTCCCCGTTCGCCTCGAACGCCCTCGCGCACGCCAGACCGATGCCCCGAGAGCCGCCGGTCACGAGGACCGTTCTCGGCTCGCCGCCCTCCGCCGTCACGTCGCGCCCCAGCGCAGCACCGCGCTGGCCGAGGTCATCCCTGCGCCGAAGCCGACGAGCAAGATCAGGTCACCGTCGTGCACACGTCCGTGTTCGATCGCGTCGACGAGCGCGAGAGGGATCGATGCGGAAGACGTGTTGCCGGTGCGGTGCAGGACTGTCGCCATCTTCTCCATCGGCACGCCGAGGCGCGTCGCCGCCGCCTCGATGATGCGGATGTTCGCTTGGTGCGGCACGACGAGCGCGAGGTCGTCGATCGACACGCCGGCTTGTGCGAGCGACTTGTTCGCCGAGTCGACCATGACCCGCACCGCGCGGCGAAAGACCTCGCGGCCGTCCATCTTCATGAACCCGCCGACGTCCGCGTACAGGAGCGGCTGCGCAGCACCGTCGGACGCCAGGTCCCAGCCGAGCAGCTGCCCGCGGCCTTCGACCGCCTCGACCACGACCGCGCCCGCGCCGTCCGCGAAGAGGATCGCGGTGCCACGATCCTCCCAGTCGACGATCCGTGACAGCGTCTCCGCGCCGATCACGAGGATCTTGTTCGACCCCGCCCCGATGAAGCCGTGCGCCGCGATGAGGGCGTAGACGAAGCCAGAGCATGCGGCGTTGACGTCGAACGCGCCGCACTGCACTCCGAGCTCGTGTTGCACCGAGGGCGCCGTCGCCGGCACGGTCTGGTCGGGTGTCGTCGTCGCGAGGATGAGCAGGTCGATCTCCTCGGTGCCCACGCCAGCGCTCTGCATCGCGGCGCGCGCGGCCTCGACTGCGAGCCCGCAGGTCGTGCCGCCGATGCGCCGTTCCTTGATGCCGGTGCGCTCCGTGATCCACTCGTCGCTCGTGTCCATCGTCGCGGCGAGGTCGTCGTTGGTGACGGTCTTGTCCGGGAGGGCGGTGCCCCAGCCGGTGATGCGCGCGCCGCGCAGCCGCTCGAGGGGAGCAGCCATCATCAGGGCGTGCGCAGCCAGGCGATGGGCTGGCTGACGGTGACGCGCTCGCCGTCGACGGCTATCAAG
>DATKAS010000246.1:0-19951 GCA_035497855.1 Acidimicrobiales bacterium | reverse complement strand
AGCTAGCCGACGCTGCCATCCATCTGGAGCTCGATGAGACGGCTCCACTCGACGGCGTACTCCATGGGCAGCGTGCGGGTGACCGGCTCGATGAAGCCGTTCACGATCATGCCCATCGCCTGCTCCTGCGAGAGGCCCCGGCTCATCAGGTAGAAGAGCTGCTCGTCGGCGACCTTCGAGACCGTCGCCTCGTGACCGACCTCGGCGTCGCGCTCGCCGACCTCCATGTAGGGCAGCGTGCGACTCACCGACTCCTCGTCGAGGATGAGCGCGTCGCACTGCACGTGGCTCTTGCAGCCGTAGGCACCCTCGTCGATGTGCACCAGCCCGCGGTAGGTCGTGATGCCGCCGTCCTTCGAGATCGACTTCGACACGATCTTCGACGTCGTCTCGGGCGCGGCGTGGACCATCTTGGCGCCCGCGTCCTGGTGCTGACCCGGGCCCGCGTACGCGACCGACAGCACCTCACCCGAAGCCTTGGGCCCGACCATGTACACCGACGGGTACTTCATCGTGAGGCGACTGCCGATGTTGCCGTCGATCCACTCCATGTGACCCTCGGTCTCCACGCGGGCGCGCTTGGTGACGAGGTTGTAGACGTTCGGCGACCAGTTCTGGATCGTCGTGTAGGTCACGCGGGCGCTCGGGCCGACGATGATCTCGACGACCGCAGAGTGCAACGAGTCGCTCGTGTACACCGGCGCCGAGCAACCCTCGATGTAGTGCACCTTCGAGCCCTCGTCGGCGATGATCAGCGTGCGCTCGAACTGCCCGGCGTTCTCGCTGTTGATGCGGAAGTAGGCCTGCAACGGCATCTCGCACTCGACGCCCGGAGGCACGTAGATGAACGAGCCGCCCGACCAGACTGCCGAGTTCAGCGCGGCGAACTTGTTGTCGCCCGGCGGGATGACCGTGCCGAAGTAGCGCTTGACGATGTCGGGGTACTCGCGCACCGCGGTGTCCATGTCGCAGAACAGGATCCCCTGCGCCGCGAGCTCGTCGCGGTTGCGGTGGTAGACGACTTCGGACTCGTATTGCGCTGTGACGCCGGCGAGGTACTTGCGCTCGGCTTCGGGGATGCCGAGCTTCTCGTAGGTCGCCTTCATCTGCTCGGGAAGCTCGTCCCACTCGTCGACCTGCCCCTGCGTGGGCTTGATGTAGTAGTAGATGTCGTCGAAGTCGAGGTCGGGCATGTTCACCGCGAACCACGGCGCCATGGGCTTGCGCTCGAACGTGCGCAGCGACTTCAGGCGGAACTTCGCCATCCAGTCGGGCTCGCCCTTCCACCACGACATCTCGCTGACGACCTCGGTGTCCAGGCCCTTCTCGGGCCGGAAGACGTACTCCTCGTCGTCCGCCCAGCCGAGCTTGTACCGGCCGAGATCGAGATCGGTCACTGCCATGGGGACCCACTCCAGGAAGCACTCAGGGGGCTGGTCAGGGAGACACTGCTCGGAAATTCCACTACCTGGATAGTAACAATTCTGGAGGGCGTCACCACCCCAGTGCTGCACGCTGGCAGCATGGGCGGCCATGCTTCGCGCTCGGGTCTTCGCGGCTGCCGCCGCCGTTGTCGTCGCGGCAAGCGGCCTCGTCACTGCGCAGCCGGCCGCAGCGGTCATCGGCGGCACCGCCGCCACACCGGGCACCCTGCCGTCGACGGTGGCGCTGGTCGACGCCCGCTTCAACACCCAGTTCTGTGGCGGCACGCTCGTCGCGCCCACCTGGGTGCTCACCGCCGCGCACTGCGCCATCGGCTACGGCATCCAGCCGAACGTCCTGCACGTCGTCATCGGCCGGCAGGACTTGAAGGCGGGAGGCGGGCAAGAGGTCCCGGTCCAACGCGTGCTGATCAACCCCGACTTCGATCGACCTGCACGGCGCAACGACATGGCCCTCCTCCAGCTCCCGGCCCTCCTCAACGCGCCCACGGTCCCACTGATGAGTGCAGACGTGGAGCCTGCGTACGACGCGAGCACGACGACCGGCATGGTCGCGGGCTGGGGCTCGATCGACCCTGCGGGGACAGGGGACGTGACGAACCTGCGCACCGCCCTCGTCCCCGTCCTCAGTGACGCGCAGTGCAGCGGCGTCATCAGCACGTTCCTCTCGGACAACCAGATCTGCGCAGGAAGCGCGAGCGTGGGCGTTTGCACGGGTGACAGCGGCGGCCCGCTCTACGTCGTCGACACCAAGGGCACGACACGCCTCGCGGGTGTCGTGAGCTACGGCAGTGATCCGTGCAACGTCACGCCGGCCGGCTTCGGTCAGGTCTCCTCGCAGCTGCAATGGATCAACAGCGTCATCGGGTCGCAGCTGCCTCCAGCCCAGCCCGCTCCTCCGCCGCAGGCGCCGGCTCCCGCGCCGGCGAACACCGGGTACTGGATGCTCGGCGCCGACGGGAAGGTCTACCCATTCGGCGCCGCCGTCAGCGGGGGTGACGCCGTCGGGCGCACGAACGGCTCCGCGGTCGGCATCGCCACGACTCCCGACAACGCCGGCTACTGGCTCGCGACGACGTCGGGACAGGTGTTCGCCTTCGGCACTGCGCCCGCGCTCGGCTCGGTGCCTGCCGGCGCGGTCACGCCAGGCGAGCTCGTCACCGGCATCGCGGGCACGCCCACGGGCGAGGGCTACATCGTCTTCACGACCCGCGGCCGCGCGATCGCCTTCGGCGACGCTCCCCACCTCGGCGACATGGCGAACACGCCGCTGAACGGACCGGTGTACGGCGGCTCGATCACGCCGAGCGGCAAGGGCTACTACATGGTCGCCTCGGACGGTGGCATCTTCACCTTCGGCGACGCCGCGTTCCTCGGATCGATGGGTGGGAAGCGGCTCAACGCCCCCGTGCGCGGGCTCGTGCCCACCGCGTCTGGCGCGGGCTACTGGCTCGTCGCCTCGGACGGCGGCATCTTCACCTTCGGCGACGCCGCGTTCCTCGGATCGATGGGCGCCACGCCGCTGAACAAGCCCGTCGTCGGCATGGTGCGCTACGGCAACGGGTACCTGATGGTGGCGTCCGACGGCGGCATCTTCACCTTCAGCAACCTCGCGTTCGTGGGATCGCTCGGCGGCAACCCGCCGATCGCACCCATCACGAACGTCGCCGTCGTCGCCTGACGGTCATCTCTCGGCACGCTGCGACGCGCAACGCTCGATGCAGCAGAGGTCGTCGAGACGGCCCTCGGCGTCGCTATGCCGATCGAACCTGTGACTTGAGCTCGTTCGCGAAGAACTCGAGCGCGGTCCTCGTCTTCGTGGACTGCGTGCCGCCGGTCTCGACGCCCTTCGAGCTCAGGAACGCGCGCGACTCGGCCGCAGCCTGGAACGCGTCGCCGGGCAGGCACTTCGTCGACAGCTCGAGGATGCGCGACCCGTCGGGATAGTTCCACAGCTCCGCAACCACCTTGCGGGGGAAGTCCTCGGGCTTCCACTTCAGCTTGAACACGTTGATCGGACCGAGGATCGAAAGCTGGTTGAGATCGAGGCCCTCGGGCGCGTGCGCTGCGTAGAACTCGCGCTGCTCCTTCGAGAACAGCTTCTTGATCGTCTTCTCGCCGTGGAGGACTGCGCGCACGTCGAGGGCTCCCTCGTTCTTCATGGAGCCGGAGCACACGAAACCGCCCGGGATCGCGTCGACCTCGACGCCGAAGGTCGGGTTCTTGCGGAGCTCGGAGGGGAGGTTGTCGGGTTCGACGGGCCGAAGCTTGACGGTCGAGTCGTCGATGCCCACCTGCAAGCGGCGTGCGCGCGCCACGACACCGGCCTTGTCGAGCGTGAGATCGGGCGTGTCGAAGAACACGACCTGGCGGATCTGGGCTTCGAGCGGATCGAGGCCCAGGTTCTCCATGATCCGCCGGCCGGAGTCGGCCGGCACCGTGAGCTTGAGCTCGACGCTGTCGACCTTCTTGAGGAGAGCGAGGAGCTCGACGAGCTGTTCGGCGCTGAGGCTCGGGGGCGGAACGGGCATGGGTTGCACCCTCCTCTGAAAGGCACGGCGTGGGGGACACTTCTTAGCCGGTCAGAGCAGACCGAGCCGCTTCGCCTCCGCCACCGCGTCGGTGCGCGAGCTCACGCCGAGCTTGCGGTAGATCGACTTCACATGGGAGCGCACCGTGTTCACCGACAGGTAGAGGCTGTCAGCGATCTCGCGGGCGTCCTCCTGACCGGCAAGCCGCCGGAGCACCGTCAGCTCGCGATCGCTGAGGGCGTCGACCAGGCCTCGCTGCGCGATCGCCGCTGGACCCTCGGTCGGGGCGCCCGCTGCAAGGAGGCACGCGAGGTAGCCCGCGCTGACTCCCGCGAACGGGCCCTGCTCGAGGAGGTCGTGCAGCGCGGCGCCGTGCCGCACGATCGTGTGCACGTAGCCCATCGGCTCGGCGAGAGCGAGCGCACCGCGCAGGGCACCGATGGCCTCGTCGTCGTCGGCCGCCGCGACCGCGCTGACGAGGCCCGCCTCGATCTGCAGCCTCCGCGTGCCCATCGCGACCGGTGCGAGCCGGGCTCGCGCGTGGTCGCGATCGCCCGCCGCGATGCGGAGCCGCGCGTCGAGGAGGGTGGTCCAGGGGCCCGGCGGCAGTCCAGAGATGCGCGCTGCCGCGTGCTCGATGTCTCCGCTCTCGAGGGCGAGCCGAGCGTCGATCCGATCGACCAGTGCGACCGTGGATGGGCCGGGCGCGCGACAAGCCGCCCGCGCGAGCGAGATCCGCTCCCGCACCAGATCGGTGTTGCCGCGGGCGGCCTCGACGGTGGCGAGCTCGAGATGCACAGCCATCTCGAGTGGCGGGCGCGCTCGGTCCTCGACGATGCGCATCACCCCTTCGAGCGCCGCCTCTGCAGCCTCGAAGTCGCGATGCTCGACGACGAGCATCGCGAGCGTGATCTGAGGGTCCGCTCGGCCGAAGTTGCGCGCGGGCATGCCCAAGCGGTCCGCGCCAGCGATCGCACGCTCGGCCAGCCGCGCGGCCTCGTCGAGCTCGCCCCATTGGTACGCGAGGAACGAGCGGTGGCCCGGAAGTCGAACGTCGCTCATCACCGGGATGCCCGCGCACAGCCGGGCGGCGTCGTCGCTGACCTCGTCGGCTCGGACGAAGTCCTCGAGCATCGTGTGCGCCTGGATGCGCAGATGCGCGAGGAGGAACAACCACTCGTCCTCGATCGAATTCGCGACCGCGAGCTCGAACGCGAGGTCGGCTCGCTCCGCTGCTTGCTCGAGTCGCCCATCGCGGAGCGCGAGGAACGCGGCGGCACCATGGACCAGGACGAGATCTCCTTGCTCGAGCTCGGCGGCGCGGGCTTCGACGCGACGCAACCACTCGTGCGCCTCCCCGACCCGCGCCGTCGTCGAGAGGACGAGGATGCACTCGATCACCTTGGCCGGCTGCTCCTCGACGGAGCGCTCGCCGTACTCGGCGAGCCACAGCCCCACGACCTCCGCGCTGACCGCTCGATCATCGAGCGACATCCACGTCGTGATGTAGGTGCGCATGAGGTCGTGCGCGGGCACCATCTCGCCCGCGAGGGTGTGATGGCGCATGGCGGCAACGAGGTCGCCTCGCTTCGCGCACGCGCGACCGGCCGCCGAGTGCAATGCGGTGATGCGCTCGGGATCAGAAAAGCGCAGGCGCGCCCGGAGGAAGTGACCGAACAGGTGGTGGTAGCGATACCAGCCGCCGTCGGGATCGACCTGCACGATGAACAGGTTCGCGACACGGGCGCGATCGATCATCGCGGCGCTGTCGGTGCGAGCGAGCACCTCGTCGCACAGCCCGGCATCGAACGTCTCGAGCTCTGCCGACGCGAGGAGGAACTCGCGCATCTCGGACGGCTGCAGGTCGATCACCTCGTTCATGAGGAAGTCGACCAGGCTTCGATTCGTCTCGGAGAGGGTCCGCAAGAGCTCGACCGGCCGCGGGTGCGCCTGCAACGACAGGCCGGCGAGCTGCACACCGGCGGTCCACCCCTCCGTGAGGTCGTCGAGCAACGTGAGCTCGTCCGCGCCGAGCGACACGCCGAGCGTCGAGAGCACTGCCTCCGTCTCCTCGGGCGAGAACCGGAGGTCGCTCTGGCGCAGCTCGAGCAACCGGCCCTGCACTCGCAGCCGAGCGAGCGGGAGGGGTGGGTCGGCTCGGGTGCTGATGACGAGGCGCACGCCGGCAGGCAAGCCGGCGATGAGCGTCATCACATCGGCGGGATCGGGAGCCGCGTTGTGGAAGTCGTCGATCACCACCACCCCGCCGCCCGCCGAGTCGAGCGCGTCGAGCAAGGCTCGCACGCGAGCCTTCGGGTCGGCCTCGTCGACGATCTCGAAGTCGGAGTCGTCGACGGCGCGAGCGAGGTCGGTCCAGAACTGATCCGGATCAGCGTGCTCGCTCTCGCAGGAGAGCCACCGGGTGCGAGGCACCGTCGAGGCCCAGGCGGCGAGTAGCGCGGACTTGCCCGAGCCCGGGCCTGCGGACACGAGCGTGAGCGCGGCGTCCCCGCCCTCGTCGAGCCGGGCCAGGAGGCGCTCGCGGACGATCGTGGCGTTCGGGATGCGAGGCACCACGAACTTCACGGGCGCCGACACGGGGGGTGAGCGTATTTCACCTACCCCTGGGTGATGACCACTCACCCACCTCAGCGGGATCGTTGCGCCATGGCCCCTCAGGTGTACGAGCTCAGCTTCAAGGGAGCGGCCAGCGACACGCTGGCCGCAGGCTTCGAGGGCTGTGAGGTGACGACGAGCAACGACGTGACGACGGTTCGCGCGCTCGTGCCCGACCAGGCCGCACTGCAGGGGATGCTCTCGCAGGTGCACGGCTTCGGGCTGGAGCTCCTCGAGGTCCGGATCGTGGCCACGCGATGAGCGCCCTCCCTGTCGAAGTCCCCCCCGACGACGAGGTCGTCGTCCTGCTCGAGGCGAGCGTGCTGCAAGAGCTGGTCCGCACCGTGTCGTTCCTTCCGCCCGGCACCCCACTCGTGCTGCACGCTCGCCCGGGCGGCCGATCGTCGATCGCCCACGCGACGGCCGTGCAGAGCGCCGTGTCGCTCGACTCCCCGATGCGGACCGGCGGCAGCCTCGCACTCGTCGAGAGCCTGAGCATCGCGGAGCGGCGGGTGCTGCAGCACCTCCGCACTCACCTCACCCTCGCCGAGATCGCCGCTCGCCTGTTCGTCTCGCGGAACACGGTGAAGTCCCAGGCGATCTCGATCTACCGCAAGCTCGGTGTCTGCTCGAGGAGCGAGGCAGTCCGCGTCGCGATCGAAGCCGACCTCTCCGGCGCTCGGATGCGTACGCTCCCTCTCTCATGACAACGGCTCTCGCGCCCACGGTCATCGAGGCTGCCCCTGGGGATCGCATCGAGCGATCGCCGTCCGACCTCCTGCGCCTCATCGTCGCGGCGGTCGCGCTGCTCGCGCTGATGCTGCTCGACTGGCTCGCCGGCGACACGCTCGTCTCGTTTCTCCACGACTTCCTCGCCGGTCTGAACGCGGTGCCGACGTGGATCCTCGACACCTTCGTCATCGCCACTCGGGTGGCGTTCATCGCGCTCATCGTCCTCGGGATCATCGCCCTCGCGCGCCAAGGTGGCATCCGGCTGATCGGCACTGTGGTCCTCGCGATCGCGGTGGCGTGGGCACTCATGGCGATCTTCGAGATCGGCGACACGGCCTCGGCGAACCCGGCGGTCGGGCTCGACGACCTCGGCCCCCTGACCCACGCGGGATGGGCCACGATCGGCGCGATCGGTGGGCTCGCGGCCGCCCTCACCGCGGCTGCACCGTGGCTCAGCCGGCGAGAGCGACGGTTCGGTTGGACCGTGACGGTCGCGGTCGCGTTCGTGTACCTGATGACCACTGCGGTCTCGTTCGACACCCTGCGCGCGCTCGCTTGCGGATGGCTCGCGGGCGCGCTCTCCCTGGTGATCCTCGGTGCACCGGCGAGGCGGCCGACCGGGCAGGCCATCGCGGACGGGCTGTCCGCCGTCGGCGTCCCGCTCGCCGAGCTGAAGCAGGCGAGCGTCGACGCCCGTGGCTCGACCCCGTACTTCGGGAAGACGACCGACGGTCAGGCGCTCTTCGTCAAGGCGCTCGGTGAGGATCAGCGCAGCGCCGACCTCCTCTTCCGCCTCTACCGGATGATCAATCGCCGCGACCTCGGCGACGAGCGGCCGTTCTCGTCGCTGCGGCGCGCGGTCGAGCACGAAGCGATGGTCGCGCTCGCCGCGCGCGACGTCGGCATCCGCACGCCGAGGCTCGTCGCATTCGCGTCGGCAGAGCCGAACTCGTTCGTCCTCGCGTACGAGGCCGTGGAGGGCAAGTCCCTCGACCGCGTCGAACCCGCTGACATGACCGACGAGGTGCTCGGTGCGGTGTGGGGTCAGGTCGCGCACATGCGCAAGCACCGGATCGCTCACCGCGACATGCGCCTCGCCAACATCTTCCTCGCCGCCGACGGTGCGGTCTGGATGATCGACTTCGGCTTCAGCGAGCTCGCCGCGTCGGATCTGCTGCTCGCGAACGACGTCGCGGAGTTCACCGCCTCGTCGTCACTGAAGATCGGTGCCGAGCGTGCGGTCGCGCTGGCCGACGCCGGTGTGGGACCAGTGGCGGTTGCGTCCTCGCTCGATCGGCTGCACCCGTGGGCCTTGAGCGGGGCGACCCGCACCGGGCTGAAGGAGTCGAAGGGCCTCCTCGACGACGTGCGCACACGAGTCAGCGAGGTCGCGGCCTCAGCCCAGTAGGCGCTTCGCGATCACGACGCGCTGGATCTGGTTCGTGCCTTCGTAGATCTGGGTGATCTTCGCGTCGCGCATCATCCGTTCCACGGGGAAGTCGCGGGTGTAGCCATACCCGCCGAGCAGCTGGACCGCGTCGGTGGTCACCTGCATCGCGACGTCGCCTGCGAAGCACTTCGCCATGGCGCCGAGCTTGGACAGGTCTCCGTTCGGATCACCCTCGTCGACGACGGCACATGCCTGATAGACGAGCCCGCGCGCGGCCTCGACCTTCATCGCAGCGTCGGCGACCATGAACTGGAGGCCCTGGAGCTCGGCGATGGGCCGGCCGAACGCCTTGCGCTCCTTCATGTAGCCGATCGCGTAGTCGAGTGCGCCCTGCGCGATGCCCACTGCCTGCGCCCCGATGGTCGGGCGGGAGCGGTCGAGTGTGTGCATCGCGATCTTGAAGCCCTCGCCCTCGGCTCCGATCAGGTGCGTGGCGGGCACGCGGACTTCGTCGAACAGCAGCTGGCCGGTCGGGCTGCCCTTGATGCCCATCTTCTCCTCGAGCTTCGTGACTTGGACGCCCCAGTCCTTTTCGACGAGGAACGCCGAGACACCGCGGTGCCCGGCGCTCGGATCGGTCTTCGCGAACACGACGTAGATGTCGGAGATGCCCGCGTTCGTGATCCACACCTTCGTGCCGGTGAGCACGAACGAGTCGCCGTCGCGCACCGCGCGCATCGCCATTGAGGCGACGTCGCTGCCCGCGTCCGCCTCGGACAGGCAGTACGAGCCCTGCGACTGACCGTTCGCCACTCGCGGGAGGTAGGTGCGCTTCAGCTCTTCGCTCGCGAAGTTCGTGATCGGAAGGGTCGACAGCTTCGAGATGAGGAGCATGAGGCTCGTCGAGGCGCAGACCCGTGCGAGCTCTTCTGCCGCGATGGCTTGCGTCACGAGGTCGGCGCCGGCGCCGCCGTACTCGACGGGAAGCCCGAGCGCGGGAAGCTCCATCGTGACGAGGGCGTGGAAGGCCTCCCAGTCGTACCGGGCCAGATGGTCCGTCTCGGCGGCCCGCGGAGCGATCTTGTCCTCGCAGAACTGCCGCATCACGTCCCGAAACTGGCGCTGCTCATCGGTAAGCGTGATCGGTTGCATGTCCCAAGTGTCGCGCCTCGTACGGCCGGCTGGGATAGAACCTCGAGCCGTGGTCGAACGCTTGGTGACGCCGGCGATGCGGCAGCTGCTCGTGGTCGCGAGCGTGCTCGTGCTCGTGGTCGGCGTGCCGTTGATGCTGCGGCCCGAGCAGACGGCCGACTACTTCGCCTGGACCATCCAGCCACCGCTCACCGCCGCGTTCCTCGGGTCCGCGTACTGGGCGAGCTTCCTCCTCGAGCTCGAGGCGTCTCGCCGGTCCACATGGGACCAAGCACGCATCGCAGTGCCCGCGGTGTTCGCTTTCACGGTCCTCACGCTCGTCGCGACGCTCAACAACCTCGAGAAGTTCCACTTCGGTGATCCGGGCGTCTTCACCGCCATGGTCACGTGGGGATGGCTGCTCGTCTACGCGATCGTGCCGGTGGTGATGGCGGTCGTGTGGATCCGCCAGAGCCGCGAGCCCGGGATCGACGGCCCTCGAGTCCGACCGACGCCCCTGTGGTTCCGCGTCGTCGGAGGGGTCGCCGGCGTCGCACTGATCGCCTACGGCGCGGTGATGTTCGCTCGGCCCAGCGCGGTCGCCTCGTCCTGGCCGTGGGCGCTCACGACCCTGACGGCCCAAGCGGTGGGCGCGTGGCTCGTCGGCGTCGGCATCGCATCGGTGCACGGCATGTGGGAGGCGGACTGGGAGCGGATCGAGGCGCTGATGGCATCGACGTTCGCACTCGGTGTGCTCGAGGTCTTCTCGCTCGTGCGGTTCCGCGACGACGTCGACTGGAACCGCGCCAACGGGTGGATCTACCTCGTCGCGCTCCTCGCTCTCAGCGCGCTCGGTGCCTACGGCTGGTTCGCGGCGACGAGGCCGATGAGCGCGGACCAACGCGCGGGGTAGGCCGCCCGCACCTCCTCGGGCCGCATCCGCAACGTCTCCTCGGGAACCTGGGCGGCGATCGCGCGGTGCTCGAGGTAGTGGATCGAGAGCGACACCGACTGGAAGAGAGAGTGGCGAAGCTCGACGAGCTGGCGCGGCGGCGCCGGATCGAGGAAGCCCCACACGGTGAACGCGATCTCGAGGTCGTGGATGACGGGGGCACGCCGGAAGAGGGACGCCCGGCGAGTGGCAACGCCCACGCATCCTGCGATCGCGTCCTCCGCGTGCTCGTGGTCGCCGAGCTGGAGGCGGTCGTGGAAGCGCCTCGCGAGCACGAGGGCATAGCCCTGATCGGGCCCCGGATCGCCGTGGTACTTGCCCTCCGGCTGGGGCCCGTCGAAGTCGCCCGGGCGGTCCGCCACCCACGCGTCGGGTACGTGGTCGGGCGACTCGTAGGCGCGGGGTCGGTCGGTCGACTTGACGGGCACGTACTCGGGCGCGGCCATCAGCTCGTCATGTCTCGTCCGCCGGCGTGTGGAGCAGGCCGAACACGATCGAGTCCATGAGCGCGAGCCACGAGGCCTCGATGATGTTCTCCGACACGCCGATGGTCGACCAGCTGAGGTCGCCGTTGGTCGAGTCGATGAGCACCCTGGTGACCGCGCCCGTGCCCTTGTCGGTGTCGAGCACGCGCACCTTGTAGTCCGTGAGGTGCACCCGATCGAGCGCCGGGTAGCACGAGGAGATCGCCAGGCGGAGCGCCTGGTCGAGCGCGTTGACAGGACCGTTCCCCTCGGCGGCGCGGATGACCCGCTCGTTGTTCACGTGCACCTTGACGGTGGCCTCGGTCGTGAACGAGCCGCTCGGCAGCTCGTCGGTCGTGACCCGGAACGACTCGACCTCGAAGTACTCCTGCTCCCAGCCCGCCGCGCGACGCATCAGCAGCTCGAGGGAGCCATCGGCCGCCTCGAAGTGGTAGCCGTCGTGCTCGAGCCGCTTGAGCGTGTCGACGACATCGCCGAGGGCCTTGCCGTCGAGGTCGAGGCCGAGCTCTTCGGCCTTGATCTTGAGGGTGGCCTTGCCCGCGAGCTCGGACACGACGAAGCGGGTGCCGTTGCCGACGGTGTCGGGCGGGATGTGCTCGTACGCGTCCGGCCGCTTCGCGATCGCGCTGACGTGGAGGCCCGCCTTGTGCGCGAACGCGCTTGCACCGACGTAGGGAGCTTGCGGGTTCGGCGCGACGTTCACGAGCTCCGCGATGTGGTGCGCAACGGAAGTGAGGCGCTCCATGCGTTCGGGCGGGATCGTGCGGAAGCCCATCTTCAGCGAGAGGTTCGGGATGACGGTCGTGAGGTTGCAGTTGCCCGTGCGCTCCCCGATGCCGTTGATGGTGCCCTGCACCTGGCGGGCGCCGGCGCGCACCGCCGCAACCGCGTTCGCAACGGCGCAGCCCGTGTCGTCGTGCGTGTGGATCGCGATCGTGACGTCATCACGGAAGTGCGAGACGACGTCGCTGACGATCTGGTCGACCTCGAACGGGAGTGACCCGCCGTTCGTGTCGCAGAGGACGAGCGTCGATGCTCCCTGCTCGGCCGCGGCCTCGAGCACACGCAGGGCGAACTCGGGGTTGTGCTTGTAGCCGTCGAAGAAGTGCTCCGCGTCGAACATCACGCCCAAGCCGTGGCCGCGGAGGTACTCGACCGAGTCGGCCACCATCGCGACACCTTCGTCGAGCGTGGTGGTGAGCGCCTCGGTGACGTGGTAGTCCCACGACTTCCCGACGATGCAGACCGCAGAGGTGCCGGCCGCGACGAGGTTCGCGAGGGTGGGGTCGTCGTCGACCTTGCCCTTGACGCGTCGTGTGGAGCCGAAGGCAACGAGCGTCGACGTCGTGAGCTTCAGCTCGGTGGCGGCACGGCGGAAGAACTCCTCGTCCTTCGGGTTCGCGCCCGGCCAGCCGCCCTCGATCCAGTGGATGCCGAGATGGTCGAGCTGCTCGGCGATGCGGAGCTTGTCGTCCACGGTGAGAGAGATCCCCTCGAGCTGCGCGCCGTCGCGCAACGTCGTGTCGAAGATCTCGACCGCGTCAGCTGACATGTTCGACCCACTCCTTGTATCGATCGACCTGGCCGCGCACGGCCTTCGAGTACTCGTCGGCAATCGCCCTGGTGATTGGACCAGGGCAGGGGATCTCGCGGTCGTCGACCGAGCGCACCGCGCCGACCTCGGCCGCCGTGCCCGACACGAACATCTCCTCGGCGATGTAGAGGTCGCTGCGGGCGAGGTCGGCCACGCGGCATTCGAAGCCCAGGTCACGAGCGATCGTCATGATGCTGTTCTGCGTGATGCCCTCGAGTGCACCGGAGGAGAGGGGTGGCGTGATGATCATGCCGTGGCGGACGGCGAACACGTTCTCTCCCGTGCACTCGGCGACGAGGCCCTGACGGTTGAGCATGATCGCTTCGTCGTAGCCCGCGTCGAGGGCCTCGACCTTCGCGAGCGACGAGTTCACGTAGTTGCCCGTGGTCTTCGCAGCGGGCGGCATCGTGTTGTGGTCGTGGCGCACCCACGAGCTGACCTTCATGCGGACGCCCTTCGTCGCGGCGTCGTCGCCGAGGTAGGCACCCCACGGCCAGCACGCCACCGCGACGTCCACGCTGCACGGCTTCGTGCTGAGGCCCATCTCCCCGTACCCGTAGTACGCGATCGGCCGCACATAGCAGGCGGGCAGGCCGGACGCCCGCACGACGGCCTTCGATGCCTCGACGATCTCGTCGACCGAGTACGGCTGTGGCATGCCGAGGATGCGCGCCGAGTCGCGCATGCGGTTGATGTGGTCGGTGAGCCGGAAGATCGCGGGACCGCGGTCGGTCTCGTACGCGCGCATGCCCTCGAACACGCCCATGCCGTAGTGCAGCGAGTGGGTGAGGATGTGGATCTTGGCGTCGGCCCAGTCGACGAGCTCGCCGTTCATCCAGATCTTCTCGGTCGGGGTGATGGGCATGTCAGACCCTTTCTGCGACGAGGTCGCCGATCTCGGTGGTGGACCCGGCGAGACCGGGTTCGGCACAGGCCTTGCGGATGCGGGCGGCGGCGTCGGCGTCGCCCAGGAACTCGAGCATCATCGCTCCCGACAGGATCGCGGCGATGGGGTTCGCCTTGTTCTGCCCGGCGATGTCGGGCGCCGAGCCGTGCACGGGCTCGAAGAGGGACGGCCCTGTGCGAGCCGGGTTGAGGTTCGCCGACGCAGCGAAGCCGATGCCGCCCGACACCGCACCGCCGAGGTCGGTGAGGATGTCGCCGAAGAGGTTGTCGGTGACGATGACGTCGTACCCTGCGGGTCTTGCACGAAGTAGATGCAGGCCGCGTCGACGTGGTTGTACGCGGTGTCGACATCCGGGTAGTCGGCGTGCACCGCGTCGAACGTGCGCTGCCAGAGGTCGCCCGAGTACGTGAGCACGTTGGTCTTGTGCACGAGGGTGAGGTGCTTGCGGGGCCGGCTGCGCGCGAGATCGAAGCTGAAGCGGACGCACCGCTCGACGCCCATCCGGGTGTTGACAGAGCCTTGCGTCGCGACCTCGTGCTGCGTGCCCTTGCGCAGGAAGCCGCCCTCGCCCGCGTAGGTGCCCTCGGTGTTCTCGCGCACGACGAGGAAGTCGACGTTGGGCGGGAGCAGGAAGGGACGGAGGTTGACGTACAGGTCGAGCTCGAAACGGAGCTTGAGGAGGAGCCCGCGCTCGAGCACACCTGGCGGCACGTCCGGCGTTCCCACTGCGCCGAGCAGGATCGCGTCGTAGCCGCGCAGCTCGTCGACCGTCGCGTCGGAGAGGACCTCGCCGGTCTTCAGGTAGCGCGCGCCGCCGAGGTCGTAGTCCGTCGTGTCGAGGATCACGCCGGCCGCGCGTGCGACCTTGATGGCCTCCGCGACGACGTCGGGGCCGATGCCGTCCCCGCCGATCACAGCGATGCGATGTGAGGTCATGCGAAGAGCGCTCCCGAAAATCAGAAAACCGCCCCCGAAGGGACGGTCGAAAGCGCACGCCGGAGGGGGCGTGCGCTACGAAATGATGACCGCGGAGATCAGGTGCATCGTCGCACCTTACCACGGGTAACTTGACACGCGTGAGCCAGACACAGCTGACCCCGTCGGCGCACGCCCGTCTCAAGGCCGAGCTCGACGACCTCACCACCCGCGGCCGCACCGAGGTGGCGCAAGAGATCGAGGTCGCGCGAGCCCACGGCGACTTGTCCGAGAACGGCGACTATCACGCTGCCAAGGACAAGCAGGGAATGATGGAAGCGCGCATCCGCAAGATCGAGTCGATGCTCCGCGATGCCGTCATCGCCGAAGACGACGGCAGTGGTGCGGTGCAGGCAGGGTCGATCGTCACGATCGTGTACGAGGGCGACTCGCCGGACGACGCCGAGCGCTACCTCGTCGGCAGCATCGAGGAGCGTGTCGAGGGCCTCGACGTGATCTCCCCGGCGTCACCACTCGGCGAGGCGCTGATCGGCGCGACGCAGGGCGACACGGTGACCTACGAGGCGCCGACCGGCGCGACGTTGAAGGTCATCGTCGTGGCGGTCGAGCGGTAGCGCATGCAGCCCAGGGTGCGCGACTTCCCAGGTCCGCCGGGCGCGCCTGTCGTGTTCCTCCTCCACGGCTTGGGCGCGACCGCGGACCTCAACTGGCATCCGTCGTATCGACCGCTCGCGACGCGCTACCGCGTGATCGCGATGGACCATCGAGGGCATGGAGGCGGCAAGCGGTCCCGCCGCGTGTTTCGCTTGGAGGACTGCGCCGACGACGTGATCGAGGTCGCCGATGCGCTCGGTGTGCGGACGTTCATCCCGGTCGGCTACTCGATGGGCGGCCCGATCGCGCAGCTCGTGTGGCGGCAGCATCGTGAGCGAGTCGACGGCATCGTCCTCTGTGCCACCGCTGCACGGTTCGCGTCGTCACCCGAGGCACGGCTCGGGTTCATGTCGCTCAGCGGGCTCGCAGTCGCGTCGCGTCTCACACCCCGGGTCGTGCAGCGCCGGTTCGTCGACGGGATGATCACGCGTCGCGAAGCGACTGGTCCCGAGCTCTGGGCACGCGACCAGATGCGCCGTCACGACCTCACGGCCGTGCTCGAAGCGTCGCGAGCGACCGGCCAGTTCTCCTCGACGCGGTGGATCAGTGGTGTGGATGTGCCGACCGGAGTCGTCGTCACCATGCGGGACTCGCTGGTGTCGCCGCGCCAGCAGCTCGCACTCGCAGCCGCGATCTCTGGAGCCACGGTGCATCCCGTCGACGCGGACCATGACGCTGCAGTGTTCGCTGCCGACCGGTTCGTACCCGCGCTGCTCGAGGCGTGTCAGTCGGTGAGGTCGAGGGTGCTCGTGCGCGGATGAGCGAGGCCGAGACCCTCGGCCGCACGGCACCTCAGGAAGAAATTGATTGAAATATGTTGAAATGGGTTGGTGATCGAACACACGTACGGTAGCATCGTGACGTGCCTCGACCTGTCGATCTCCTTGCGAGCCCCTGGGCGTCGCTGAGCGCCGACGAGCTGGCATGCCTCCGTGACGATGCGTTCGACGCGACGGTCGACGCCTACATCGAGCGCAAACGAGCCGTGGAACGTGCCGGCGTCGCGCTCCTGAGAGCGGCATCGAAGCGTGGCGCCCACGCTCGGCACGGGTTCCGCGACGCAGCGGCCTGGTTCGCTGCGTTGAGCGGCGATCGGCGCGGCCTCGTGCACCGCGATGCCGAGCTCGCGGCGACACTCGAAGCCACGCCCACGATCGGTGACGCCTACGCCGCTGGGAAGATCTCGAAGGCGGCGGCGCACGAACTCGCAAGCGGCGCCGACCTTCCCGACGAGGTGCTGAGCAACCTCACCGCGCAGGCCGCCACGACGCCGGTCGAGCAGCTCGCGCGGGCGGTCAAGCAGGCGAAGCTCGCGCACGGCAAGGGCAAGCCGCCCAAGCCATCCGAGACCCGCATCAGCCGTGGCGCCGAGCGGGTGCGCATCGAGGCCGACTTCGACGTCGAAGACGGCGAGGTGCTCGACGTCGCGATCCACGCGGCCATGGAGCGCCTGAAGCTTCCAAAGGACATGCCGATCGCGCAGCGCCGGGCAATCGCGCTCGTGTCGATCGGGCGTTACTTCCTCGAGCACGTCGACGATCCGGCCATGACCCGGATCGGCCGTCCGCACGTGATCGCCGTCGTCGACGTCCTGACGCTGGCTGGGGCCGAGAACGGCACGGCACGGTTCGCGTCGGGCACGCCGATCCCGGCGCATGCCGCTCGGAGAATTGCCTGCGACGCCGGCGTGAGTCGCGTGATCATGCGGGGCAAGTCCGAAGTGCTCGACGTGGGAAGAGCGACGAGAGAGCCGACGGTGGCCATGACCAAAGCAGTGATTGCGAGAGACCAGCACTGCACCGAGCCCGACTGCCATGCTCCGCCATGGGCATGCGAGATCCACCACGAGCACCACTGGGGAAGCGGCGGACACACCCGGGTGACCAACTTGCGGCTGATCTGCTGGTACCACCACAAGCGGGAGCACGCGCGTGACCACGTGGCCTGATCAGTTCGCGGAGTCCTATGAGGTGTGGTCGGCGCGCATGACGGCCGACATCCCGTTCTACGTGGGTCTCGCGCAGGAGGCGAACGGGCCGCTCGTCGAGCTCGCGATCGGCAGCGGACGCGTGGCGATCCCGGTTGCGCAGGCGACGGGTCAGAAGGTGATCGGCGTCGACTCGTCAGCAGCGATGCTCGCGATGGCTCGTGCGAACGCAGCGGCGGCCGGCGTCGAGCTCGACCTGCGCGAGGGTGACATGCGCGACCTCACCGTCGACGAGCCCGCCGCGCTCATCTACTGCCCGTACCGCGCGCTGCTGCATCTGCCGACATGGGCTGACCGGCGTCGCGTCTTCGAGCGCGTCGCCGCGTCACTGCGGCCCGGCGGACGCTTTGCTTGGAACGTGTTCTCGTTCGACCATCGCATCGCGGCGAAGGTCGAAGATGCGCATCAGGACGAACCTGTGCCGCACACGCTCCGTTACGACCGAGCGGACAATCGCATCGAGATCGTCCTCGACACCGGTGACACGAGCGTGCTGTGGTGGGCGACGAAGAACGAGTGGCTGGGCCTGATCGACGTCGCCGGCCTCGAGCTCGAGTCACTCGACGGCGGGTTCGCGGGCGAGCCACTCGACGACGAACACCTCGAGTATGTCTTCGTCACCCGTCGCCCGTGAGGCCCCGCTCGATGCGCGCCGCCGCCTCGACCACCGCCGCGGCGTACTTCTTGCCGGGGTGACGCGTGGTGCGCTCGATGGGACCGCTCACGCTCACCGCGGCGATGACCCGACCATCGTGCCCGCGCACCGGCGCGCTCACCGACGCGACGCCCGCCTCGCGTTCGGCGACGCTCTCGGCCCACCCTCGATGCAACGACTCCGCGTCGCCGCGCAGAATGCGACCCGCCGAGCCGACATCGAGCGGCAGCGCCGCGCCGAGCGGCACGATCGTGCGGAGACCGTGGGGAGATTCGATCGCCTCCACGCAGACGCGGCGGTCGCCGTCGCGGACATAGAGCTGCGTGCTCTCCCCCGTCGCGTCGCGCAGTGCTTCGAGCGCGGGCCGAGCGACCTCGGGCAGCCCCAACCCGTGGGCGGCCGCGCGCCCGAGCGCGACGAGGCCGAGACCGAGCGCGAAGCGGCCGTCGGCGTCGCGGCGCACGAGCCCATGGGCTTCGAGCGCGGTGGCGAGGCGGTAGGTGGTCGCGCGGGGCAAGCCGGTGACCCCCATCAGCTCGGCGAGCGACCGCGGCTCCCGCTCGAGCGCGCCGAGCACTGTCATCGCCTTGTCGAGCACCCCCACGCCGCTTATGCTGCCGTCCACAACACGAGATTCTAGTACCAGGATGTGAGACATGCCCACAACGCTGGCCGAGAAGGTGTGGGACCGCCACGTCGTCCACTCCGCGCCCGATGAGCCCGATCTGCTCTACATCGACCTGCACCTCGTCCACGAAGTGACGTCACCACAGGCGTTCGACGGGCTCCGGATGAACGGGCGCACCGTGCGCCGGCCCGATCTCACCGTCGCCACCGAGGACCACAACGTGCCGACCGAGCACATCGACCAGCCCATCGCCGATCCGGTCTCGCGGACGCAGATCGAGGTGCTCCGCCGCAACTGCGCCGAGTTCGGCATCCGCCACTTCGCCATGGGCCAGATCGGCCAGGGCATCGTCCACGTGATCGGGCCCGAGCAGGGCCTGACCCAACCCGGCATGACGGTCGTCTGCGGTGACAGCCACACCAGCACCCACGGCGCGTTCGGTGCGCTCGCGTTCGGCATCGGGACGAGCGAGGTCGAGCACGTGCTCGCCACGCAGACGCTGCCGCAGACGCGTCCGCAATGGATGGCGGTGACCGTCGACGGTGATCTCCCCGCGGGGTCGACGGCGAAGGACGTCATCCTCGGCGTCATCGGCCGCATCGGCACGGGGGGCGGCATCGGCAGCGTGGTCGAGTACCGCGGGTCGGTGTTCCGATCGCTCTCGATGGAGGGACGGATGACGGTCTGCAACATGTCGATCGAGGCGGGCGCGCGTGCCGGCCTGATCGCCCCCGACGACACGACCTTCGCCTACCTCGAAGGCCGGGCCCACGCACCGAAGGGCAAGGATTGGGAGCTCGCCCTCGACGACTGGCGCTCCCTCGTCACCGACCACGGCGCGCGCTTCGACAAAGAGGTCGTCATCGACGCGGCGACCCTCGTGCCTCACGTGACATGGGGAACGAACCCGGCACAGGTGATCGGCATCGACGGCTCGGTGCCCGACCCGTCTTCGTTCGCAACACCGAACGAGCGCGAGACCGCCGAGCGCGCCCTCGCCTACATGGGCCTCGAGGCGGGCACGCCGATGCGCGCCATCGCGGTCGACACGGTGTTCATCGGCTCGTGCACCAACAGCCGCATCGAGGACCTGCGGGCCGCCGCTGCCGTGGTCGACGGCCGCGCGGTGACGGTGAAGCGAGCGATGGTCGTGCCCGGGTCGGTCGCCGTGAAGCAGCAGGCCGAGAAGGAAGGCCTCGACAAGGTGTTCCGGGCGGCCGGCTTCGACTGGCGCGAAGCGGGTTGCTCGATGTGCCTCGCGATGAACCCCGACAAGCTGTCGCCGGGCGAGCGCAGCGCCAGCACGAGCAA
>DATKAS010000245.1:0-11971 GCA_035497855.1 Acidimicrobiales bacterium | reverse complement strand
GCGCCGCGATGTCGGGGAGCGCGCGAGCGCTCGGCCGGCGGACGACGACGACGATCCCGCACATCGCTTGGCTGAACCTCCGAAGGTCGTCCGCCCAGTGAGGCAGTCTACGAGGACGCCGCGGCGACTCTCGCCACGACGTCGGCCAGTCGCTCCGCGACCTCCTTGGCCTCGGCCTCGGTCGGCGCCTCGACCATGACTCGCACCAACGGCTCGGTCCCACTCGGCCTGATGAGCACGCGCCCTCGACCCGCGAGACGCCTTTCGGCCTCGGCGATCTCGTCGGCCATGGCGTCGGCCACGTCGCCCACCGCCGGCACGGGCACGTTCACGAGCACTTGCGGGAAGCGGGTCATGACCGCCGCGAGGTCGGTCAGCGTGCGACCTGATCGACGCATGAGGTCGAGGACGCGAAGCGAGGTGAGCAGCCCGTCGCCGGTGGGAGCGAGATCGTGGAAGATGACGTGGCCGCTCTGCTCGCCGCCGAGGCTGAGGCCGCGGTCGTCGAGCTCCTCGAGCACGTAGCGGTCACCGACCGGCGTCTCTGCGAGGGCGATCCCGGCATCGCGCATCGCGATCCGAAGGCCCAGGTTGCTCATCACGGTCACGACGACGGTGTCGTCGGTGAGGCGGCCACGGTCGCGCAGGTCGATCGCACACATCGCCATGATCTGGTCGCCGTCGACGATGCCGCCTGTCGAATCGATCGCGAAGACACGATCACCGTCGCCGTCGAGCGCGAGTCCGATGTCCGCGCCGGCGGCGAGCACGGCCTCGCGTGCACCCTCTGGATGCTGCGAGCCACATCCCTCGTTGATGTTCCGTCCATCGGGCGAGACGTTGATCGCGATGACGCTCGCACCGAGCGCCTCGAACAGCGCCGGGCCGACCTGGGCGGCCGCGCCGTTCGCCCCGTCGACCACCATCGTGAGGCCGTCGAGGCGACGCCCTTCCATGGTGGACACGAGCCAGTCGACATAGCGCTGAGCGAACGCCTCGTCACTCGTCACGACCCCGGGAGCCGCGGCGGGCGCGATGCCATCGGCGTCGAGCAGCCGCTCGATCTCGGCCTGCACGTCGTCCGCGAGCTTGCGCCCTCCCGCGGCGAAGAGCTTGACGCCATTGTCGACGTAGGTGTTGTGCGACGCCGAGATCACCGCGGCGGGAGCGTCCCACTCGCGAGACGCGCACGCGACCGCAGGCGTCGGGAGCACGCCCAGCAACGTGACGTCGACGCCCTCGTCAGCGAGGCCTGCGGCGAGCGCCGCCTCGATCGCGGGGCTCGACTCGCGGGGATCGCGACCGATCAGCCAGCGATCGCGGCCGAGGACGTGCGCAGCCGCGCGGCCCAGCTCGCGCAGGAGCTCTGGCGTGAACGCGTCGGCCCGCGCACGAAGGCCGTCGGTGCCGAAGCGCAGGCGGGGCTGCGAAGCCACGCGTTGACGACTAGCGCTTGGAGTACTGCGGTGCCTTGCGGGCCTTCTTCAGCCCGTACTTCTTGCTCTCCTTCTCGCGCGCATCGCGCGTGAGGAGGCCGGCCCGCTTGAGCGTGGGACGCAGCTCGGCGTCGAGCTCGGCGAGCGCACGGGCGATCCCGAGGCGCATCGCCCCGGCCTGACCGGTGACACCGCCACCGTCGAGCGTCGCGTCGACGTCGTAGACCTCCGCCGTCTGCGTGAGACGGAGCGGCTCAGTGACGACCATGCGGTGCGTCGCCGTCGGGAAGTAGGTGTCGATCGGTCGCGAGTTGATGACGATCTGCCCGCTGCCGGGGCGCAGTCGCACTCGGGCGATGGCTTCCTTGCGACGGCCAGTCGACTGGATGAGCGGCTTGGACACGTGAACCTCGCTCTACGGCCCGTCAGACCCGCGCCTGCGCGTGGCTGAGCTCGAGGACCTTGGGTTGCTGGGCGGCGTGAGGATGCTCGGCGCCGGCGTACACCTTCAGCTTGCGCAGCTGCTGTCGGCCCAGCGGACCCTTCGGCAGCATCCCCCACACCGACTTGCGGATCGCGTCGGCAGGCTTCCGAGCGAGCAGGCTCCCGTAGGTCTCGCGCGACAGGCCACCGGGGTACTGCGAGTGGCGGTAGACCTCTTTGTGGTCGGCCTTCCCCGAGGTGAGGACCACCTTGTCCGCGTTCACGACGATGACGAAGTCGCCGGTGTCGAGGTGGGGAGCGAAGACCGGCTTGTGCTTCCCCCGGAGCACGCGAGCGATCTCGGTGCACAGCCGCCCGAGCACGAGGCCGTCCGCGTCGATGACATACCAGTCGCGCTGGATCTCGCTGGCCTTGGGTGAGTACGTGCGCACGAAACGACCTTCTCCTGCGGGTGGTTGCCCGGGCCTGCTGGGCCACAGAGCCGTACAACTCTACGGGTCGAACCGCCCTCGTGCCAACCGCGCCTCCTGCGTTTGCTCACTCGACCCCCCTCACACGTGGTGCAGTGAGCAAACGGTCACGGCGAGCCGAGTGCGCGGTCGACGGGCTCGGCCTCGAGCGGCGCAGCCCACCCCGGGGGCTCGGGATAGCCGACCTCCCACAGCGAGAGGCCGTGCGGGGGCGCGAGCGCGCCGGCGAAGGCTCGGTCCTTGGCCCGGAGGATCGCGGCGACCTGCCCGGCGTGCTTCTTGCCCTGCCCCACCTCCACGAGCGTGCCGACGATCGCCCGCACCATCTGCTGGCAGAACGCGTTCGCCACGATCTCGAAGCGCAGCACGCCGTCGCCCAGATCGTCCCAGTCCGCGGAGATGACCGTCCGTACGAGGCTCTTGCCGTCGACCTTCCGACAGAACGACGAGAAGTCGTGCTCCCCGACGAACGGGTCGCAGCCGAGCCGCATCCCCGCGAGGTCCAGGGGCGTCGAGACGTGCCACGCCGTCCCCGCGAGGAACGGGTCGGGCACATCTCGGTTCAGCACGGTGTAGCGGTAGCACCGCCATTGCGCCGAGAACCGGGCATCGAACTCAGCAGGAGCGAGCTCGATGTCGCGCACGACGATCGCCGGGCCGCACAGGCGGTTCACCGATCGCTGCAGCCCCGCGAGGTCGAGAGACTCTCGGTCTTCGACGTCGAACGTCACGACTTGGCCCCACGCGTGGACGCCGGCATCGGTGCGGCCCGCGCAGGTGATCGTGACGGGCTGGCGGGCGACGCGTTCGATCGCGTTCGCCAGCTCTCCGCCGACCGTCGCGACGCCTGGGTTGGGTGCGAACCCGGCGAACCCGCTGCCGTCGTACGCGACGCGCATGCGGACCCGCTGCAACGCGCGAAGTGCCGGCTACACCAGCTCGATGCGCGCCATGGGTGCGTTGTCACCCTGGCGAGGGCCGAGCTTGAGGATGCGGGTGTACCCGCCCGGGCGCTCGGAGTAGCGCGGCGCGACCTCGGTCACGAGCTTGTGCACCATCTCCTTGTCGCCGATGTAGGCCACGAGCTGGCGGTGACGGTGCAGACCGCCCTTCTTCGCCTTCGTGATCATCTTCTCGGCGACCGGACGCAGAGCCTTCGCCTTCGCTTCGGTCGTGACGATCGCCTCGGCGGCGATGAGCGACGCGACCAGGTTCGCCATCATCAGGCGCTGGTGAGCGGCGTCGCCACCGAAGCGACGCGTGCGACGAGGGGTGGCGGGCATCGCTAGCTCGCTCCCCGGAGCGAAAGGCCCCGCTCGTCGAGCTTCTGCTTGACCTCGTCCAGCGACTTCTGACCGAAGTTGGTGATGTTGAGGAGGTCGTCCTCGCTCTTCGTCACGAGCTCGCCGATCGTGTTGATCTGTGCGCGCTTCAGGCAGTTGCGGGGACGCTCGGACAGGTCGAGGTCTTCGATCGGATGGTCGAGATCCGGTGAGCCCTGGTTCACGCCGGCGACCTCGCCGAGCTCGAGACCCATCGGGGCGTCACTCATCTCGGCGACGAGGTCGACGAGGGAGCGCAAGGTGGCGCCGGCCGAGGCGAGCGCCTCGCGCGGCGTGATCGAGCCGTCGGTCTCGATGTCGAGCACGAGCCGGTCGTAGTTCGTCGACTGCTCCACGCGCGTCGGCTCGACGTTGAACGTCACGCGACGAACCGGCGAGAAGATCGCATCGATCGGGATGATGCCGATCGTCGAAGTGCCCGCCGGCCGCTCGGCCGACAAGTAGCCACGGCCCCGCTCGACCGTGAGGTCGACGGCGAGACGACCTCGCTGGTTCAGCGTGGCGATGTGCAGCTCGGGATTCAGGATCTCGATCTCGGACGGTGCCTTGATGTCACCGGCGGTGACCTTGGCGGGTCCGCGCACGTCGAGGCGCACGACGACCGGGTCGTCGGACGTCGACTGCAGGACGATGTCCTTGAGGTTCAAGATGATGTCGGTCACGTCCTCGGTGACGCCGTTGACCGTGCCGAACTCGTGGAGCGCGTCGTCGAAGCGCACGGTCGTGATCGCCGCACCGGGGATCGACGACAGCAGCGTGCGACGCAGCGAGTTGCCAATCGTGTAACCGAAGCCAGGCTCGAGCGGGCTGACGGCGAACCGCTGACGGTTGCCATCTGCCTCGCCGAGCGTCTCGACGGTGGGTCGCTGAATGACCAGCATGGGCGTTCCTTGCCTTGAAGCGGGGGGCCGTTGAAGCCGGGGCCTACTTGGAATAGAGCTCGACGATGAGCTGCTCGCGCACGGGCACGTCGATGTGCTCGCGCATGGGCAGGTCGCGCACGGTGGCCTCGTTGCCGCCGTCGCCCATCTCCAGCCAGGGCGGGGTGCGGCGATCGAGCGTGTCGACGTTGTGCCGGATCACGATCATCGACCGGGCCTTGTCGCCGAGGGCGACGGTGTTGCCCTTGCGCACCTCGTAGCTCGGGATGGTGACGCGCTTGCCGTTGACCTTCACGTGACCATGGCGGACGAGCTGGCGCGCCTGCGCGCGGCTCGCCGCCCATCCGGCGCGGAACACGACGTTGTCGAGACGGCACTCGAGCAGGCGGAGCAGGTTCTCGCCCGTCACACCCTGCTGGCGGCTCGCCTCGGCGTAGACCTTGCGGAACTGCTTCTCCATGAGGCCGTAGATGCGTCGTGCCTTCTGCTTCTCGCGCAGCTGCACGAGGTACTCGGAGGTGTTCGTGCGGCGGGAGCGGCCGTGGTCACCCGGCGGGTACGGCCGGCGCTCGATCGGGCACTTCATGGTGTCGCACTTGGCGCCCTTCAGGTACAGCTTCATCCGCTCTCGCCGGCAGAGCCGGCAGACGGGACCGGTGTAGCGCGCCATGTGTCAGACCCTCCGACGCTTCGGTTGACGGCAGCCGTTGTGCGGCACCGGCGTGACGTCCTTGATGCCGCTGACCTCGATGCCGGCGTTCTGCAGCGAGCGGATCGCGGTCTCACGGCCCGAGCCGGGGCCCTTGACCATGACCTCGACTTTGCGCACTCCGTGCTCCATCGCGGCGCGGGCGGCCTTCTCGGCTGCCATCTGCGCGGCGAACGGCGTCGACTTGCGCGATCCCTTGAACCCCACGTTGCCTGCCGACGCCCACGAGAGCGTGTTGCCCTCGGTGTCGGTGATCGTGACGATCGTGTTGTTGAACGAGCTCTTGATGTGCGCGACGCCGTACGAGACGTTCTTGCGGTCGCGCTTGCGGGGCCGGCGGCCTCCGGGCTTGGGCTTGGCCATCGAGCTACTTCCTCACGATCTTCTTCTTGCCGGCGATCGCCCGCTTCGGGCCCTTCCGCGTGCGAGCGTTGGTGTGGGTGCGCTGCCCGTGCACAGGGAGCCCCTTGCGATGGCGCACACCCTGGTAGCAGCCGATCTCGATCTTGCGCTTGATGTCCTGGCTGATCTCGCGGCGCAGGTCGCCCTCGACCTCGAGGTTCGAGTCGACGAAGTTGCGGATGCGGTTGACCTCTTCGTCGGTGAGGTCGCGCACGCGCGTGTTGGGATCGAGGTCGAGCTCTTTGCAGATCTTCTGCGCCGTCGTGCGACCGATGCCGAAGATGTAGGTGAGGGAGATCTCGAGGCGCTTCTCGCGCGGGATGTCGACACCGGAGATGCGTGCCATCAGTCGCTCCTAGCCCTGCCGCTGCTTGTGCCGCGGGTTCTCGCAGATGACCATGACCCGCCCGTGACGGCGGATCACCTTGCACTTCTCACAGATCTTCTTGACGCTCGGACGGACCTTCATCTGCTGCTCACTTGTACCGGTAGGTGATGCGGCCTCGGCTGAGGTCGTAGGGGGTCAGCTCCACCTGGACGCGATCACCGGGCAGGATGCGGATGTAATGCATGCGCATCTTCCCGGAGATGTGTGCGAGGACCTTGTGGCCGTTCTCGAGCTCGACCCGGAACATGGCGTTCGGGAGCGGCTCGACGACCTTGCCCTCGAGCACGATCGCGTCTTCCTTGGGCTTGGGCAGGGCAGACTCCTTGCAGAACTTCGGACGAGGGACGGACGGCACGCGAGCGCGGCAAAGCGCCCGGTTGGCCGTGAGGCAAGGGAGCATCGTAGCGGCGAACCCCGGTCCAGCCAACTCGCGCCCCTTCTGCGTCGCCGCTCTCCGCTCCGCTTCGATCGGCTCGGATCACAACGTCAAGATCTCCGGACCGGTGTCGGTGATGGCGATCGTGTGCTCGAAGTGGGCGGACCGCCGGCCGTCGGCGGTCACCACGGACCAGCCGTCGTCGAGCACGACGCAATCGGGAGTGCCGGCGTTGACCATCGGCTCGACCGCGAAGACCTGGCCGCTGCGCAGCCGGAGGCCTCGCCCCGCCGGCCCGTAGTTCGGCACCTCGGGGCTCTCGTGCATGGCCCGCCCGATCCCGTGGCCGACGTAGTCCCGGACGACGGCGAAGCCGGCCCGCTCGGCGACCCCCTCGACGGCATGGCCGATGTCGGAGAGCCGGTTGCCGTCGACCATCTGGGCGATCCCGGCCCGCAGTGACGCCTCGGTCACCTCGATCAGGCGGGCGCTCTCGGCGTCGATCGATCCCACCGGAGCGGTGAACGCGGCGTCACCGTGCCAACCGTCGACGATGGCACCGCAGTCGATCGAGATGATGTCGCCCTCCTCGAGCCTCCGGGGGCCCGGGATGCCGTGCACCACGACCTCGTTCGGCGACGCACAGATCACCGCCGGGTAGCCGTGGTAACCGAGGAAGTTCGACTTCGCGCCCCGTCGCTCGATCACCTCGCGGCCGATCTCGTCGAGCTCCGCGGTGGTCACGCCCGGCCGGATCGCGGCCCGGATGCACGAGTGCATCTCGGCGACGACCCGGCCGGCCTTGCGCATCACCGCGAGCTGCTCCGGCGCCTTGCGCAGCCCCACGATCAGGCCCCGCGGCGTTCGCGTGCGCTGTCGATGACAGCCACGATGCGGGCAAGGACTTCGTCGGCGGTGCCCACGCCGTCCACGACGTCGAAGATCCCCTGCCTCTTGTAGTAGTCCGCGAGCGGCGCGGTCTGGAGGTCGTAGAGGTCGAGACGCCGCGCGATCGCCTCCTCCGTGTCGTCATCGCGCTGGATCACCTCGCCGCCGCAGAAGTCGCAGGTCCAGCTCTGCTTCGGGGGGACGGCGAAGGAGTAGTTCGCGCCGCAGTCGACGCAGACCCGCCGAGCCGCGAGCCGGGCGAGCACGATGTCGCGGGGCACCTCGAGGTCGACCACAACGTCGAGCGGCCGGTCGGTGATCATGCCGTCGAGGGCCTGCGCCTGCGCAGCGGTGCGAGGGAACCCGTCGAGGACGTAGCCCCGCCGCATCGCGTCGGCGTGACGGAGGCGCTCGTCGACGATGCCGATCATCACCTCGTCAGGCACGAGCTCGCCGCCGTCCATGTAGCGCTTCGCCTGCTGGCCGAGCGACGTGCCGTCCTTCACCGCGGAGCGCAGGATCTCACCGGTCGAGATGTGCGGGACGACGTAGTGACGCGACAGGCGAGCGCACTGCGTTCCCTTGCCAGCTCCCTGCCGGCCGAGGATGACGACCCGCGCGCCGGGGATCACCTACTTCAGGAACCCCTCGTAGTTCCTCATCATGAGCTGGCTGTCGATCTGCTTCATCGTCTCGAGGGCGACGCCGACCGCGATGAGCACCGTGGTGCCACCGAACGGGAAGACGGACACGTGCGCGATCGAGAGCACGATCGACGGGAGGATCGCGATGAACGCGATGAACAGCGCTCCCGGGAGCGTGATGCGGTTCAGGATCCTCGCGAGGTACCGCTCGGTCTGAGGTCCCGGGCGGATGCCGGGGATGAACCCGCCCTGCTTCCGGATCGTGTCGGCCTGCTTCGCGGGGTCGAACGTGATCGCCGTGTAGAAGTACGCGAACCCGATGATCAGCAAGCCGTACAGGGTCAGGTGGACAGGGCTCGTCGCGTTCAGCACGTAGTCGTTGACGAAGTTGTCGAGCCACTGGGTCTGCACCACGTTCGACAGGAGAGCCGGCAGGTACAAGATCGAGCTGGCGAAGATGATCGGGATGACGCCGGCCTGGTTGACCTTCAGCGGGATGTAGGTGCTCTGGCCGCCGTACATCCGCCGGCCGACGACCCGCTTCGCGAACTGCACCGGGATGCGCCGCTGGCCCTGCTCGACGAAGACGATGCCGACGAGGATCGCGATCGACAGCATCACGAGGATGCCGAACACGATGTTGCCACCTTCCGCCCGCACGGCACCGAACTGGAACGGCAGGGTGCTGACCACGGACGAGAAGATCAGCAGCGACATGCCGTTGCCGATGCCTCGCTGGGTGATGAGCTCACCCATCCACATCAGGAGGGCCGTGCCGGCCGTCAGCGTGAGCACCACGAGCAGCACACGAGGCAAGGTGAAGTGGGGGATCAGCACGATGTTCGGCACGTTGCGGCCGAAGAACGACCGGCCGCCGCCCTTGCCGAACAGGAACGTGAGCGCAGTGGCCTGCAGCAAGGCGATCGCGATCGTGAGGTAGCGAGTCCACTGGGTGATCTTGCGCTGCCCGACCGCTCCTTGGTTCTGCCACTCCTCGAGCTTCGGGATCACCACGCCGAGGATCTGCATGATGATCGACGACGTGATGTACGGCATGATCCCGAGCGCGAACACCGCGAACTGCGTGAGCGCGCCGCCGGAGAACAGGTTGAGGAATCCGAGGACGCCACCGGCCTTCGCCTGATCGCGAAGCGTCTTCACCGCGGTGAGGTCGACACCGGGGACGGGGATGTGGGCCCCGAACCGGTAGACCATGATCATGAACAAGGTGAACAGGATCTTGTTGCGAAGATCCGGCACCTTGAACATGTTCCGGAGGCTCGACAGCACCCAGGGCTCCTTTGCGACCTACTGACCAGGCGGGGTCAGCGGTTGGTGAACTGGTTGCCCTTGGCGGGCGGACGGCCGTGGCCGAACGGCATCGGCAAGGTCTCCACGGTACCCCCGGCCGCCGTGATGGCGGCTTCAGCCGAGCGGCTGAACGCGTGGGCCTTGACCGTGACGGCGCGGGTGATCTCACCCCGGCCGAGCACCTTGATCAAGGCGCCCTTGTGAGAGAGGCCGTGCTCGTGGAGCACCTCGGGAGACACCGCGGTGAGGCCCGACTCCTCGATCACGTCGAGGTTGATGCCCTGGTACTCGACCCGGAATGGGTTGTTGAAGCCGCGCAGCTTCGGCACCCGCTGCTTCATCGGCATCTGGCCGCCCTCGAAGCCGGGCGCCACGGTGTTCCGGGCCTTCTGGCCCTTCGTGCCGCGACCTGCGGTCTTGCCGCCCTTGCCGCCGGTGCCGCGCCCGACGCGCTTGCGCGCGCGGTGCGACCCTGGCGCGGGCTTCAGCTCATCGACTCTCATGACGTCACTTCTCCGTCACTTCTCCGGGGACGGTCTCGACCGTCACCAGGTGGGGGACCCTTGCGATCATCCCTCTGATCTCGGGACGATCGGGCAGGGTGTTCGACTGGCCGATGCGACCGAGCCCGAGCGCCCGCAGCGTGCCGCGGTGCTTCGGCTTGGTCGAGATCGCCGAGCGCGTCTGGGTGACCTTCAGCTGTGCCATCAGCTCGCCTCGTCCGCCGAGTGGACGACCGGGCCGCGCTTCGACTCGCGGTAGGCGTTGAGCAAACCCTTCGGCACGAACTCGTCCGCATCGAGGCCGCGCAGCTTCGCGACTTCGTCCGGCCGCTTCAAAGCTTTGAGGCCGGCGATCGTCGCGAGCGCGACGTTGATGTGGTTCGACGAGCGGAGCGACTTCGCGAGCACGTCGTGGATGCCGGCTTCCTCGAGGATGGCGCGAGCCGCGCCGCCCGCGATGACACCGGTGCCGGGCGCGGCGGGCTTCAGGAGCACCCGACCTGCACCCTGCTCACCGATCACCGGGTGCGTGATCGTGCTGCCGGCGAGCGCGACGGAGAAGAGGTTCTTCTTCGCCTCCTCTGTGCCCTTCTGGATGGCGAGCGGCACCTCCTTGGCCTTGCCGTAGCCGAGGCCGACGCGGCCGGCGCCGTCACCGATCACCACGAGCGCCGTGAACGAGAAGCGGCGACCGCCCTTCACGACCTTGGCGACCCGGTTGATGTTGATGACGCGCGACTCGCGCAGCTGGGCGTCGTTTGCAGCCATCGTCAGAACTCCAGTCCGGCTTCGCGGGCAGCATCGGCCGCAGCGGCGACGCGCCCGTGGTAGAGGAACCCGCCTCGATCGAACACGACCTTGGTGACACCAGCGGCCTTCGCTCGCTCTGCGACCAGCTTTCCGACGCGTGCCGCAGCAACCGCGTTGCCGGTTCCGCCCGCCGACTTCACCTCGGACTCGACCGTCGACGCGGCGGCCAGCGTGCGGCCGGCGCCATCGTCGATGACCTGCATCACGAGGTGCTTGTTCGACCGGAACACCGCGAGGCGCGGGCGCTCCGCGGTGCCCTGCACCTGCTTGCGCACGCGACGGTGCCGGCGGATGCGAGCGTTGCGCTTGGTCTGCGCGCTCATCGTCATGGCTGCACTCCCCTGCTTCGTTACTTCCCGGCTTTGCCGGCTTTGCGCTGCACGCGCTCGCCGGCGTACCGGACGCCCTTGCCCTTGTAAGGCTCGGGCTTGCGAATGGCTCGGATGTCGGCGGCCACCTGGCCGACCTTCTCCTTGTCGATCCCGCGCACGATCACTCGGGTGGGCGCGGGCACCTCGAACGTGATGCCCTCGGGCGCGTCGATCTTCACCGGATGGCTGAACCCGAGCGCGAGCTCGATGGCGCTGTCACCTTGCGGCGTGGCTCGGTAGCCGACGCCCACGATCTCGAGGTCCTTGCTGAAGCCGTCGGTGACGCCGACGACCATGTTGTTCACGAGGCTCCGCGTGAGCCCGTGCAGCGAGCGGTTCTGGCGCTCGTCGTTCGGACGCTCGACGTAGAGGGTGCCGTCCTCCTGGCGCACCTCGATCGCGCCGGGGAGGTCACGCGACAACGTGCCCTTGGGACCCGTCACGGTGACACGACGGTCCTCGATCGCGACATTGACGCCGGACGGTACGGCGATGGGGGCTTTGCCGATGCGCGACATGGTTCACCACACCTCACAGAGCACTTCGCCGCCCACGTTGCGCTTGCGCGCCTCGCGGTCGGTCATGAGGCCCTCGCTCGTGGAGATGACAGCAACGCCCAGGCCGCCGAGCACTCGCGGCACCTTGCTCGCCTGCGAGTAGACGCGGAGCCCCGGCTTGGAGACGCGCCGCAGACCGGAGATCGTGCGGCTGCGCTCGGGTGTGTACTTCATGCTGATCGTCAAGACCTTGCCGGGCTTCCCCGTTTCGGCCGCGACGTCGAACCCGGTGATGTACCCCTCTTGCTGGAGGATGCGCGCGAGCGCCTCCTTCTGCTTCGAGGAGGGCATGCGGACCTTGTCGTGCAGCGCGACGTTGGCGTTGCGGATGCGCGTGAGCATGTCGGCGATCGGATCGGTCATCGTCATCGTGCGCCTCCTCTCACCAGCTCGCCTTCGTCACGCCGGGCACCTCGCCGGCATGCACCATCTCCCGCA
>DATKAS010000244.1:0-2268 GCA_035497855.1 Acidimicrobiales bacterium | reverse complement strand
CCGCCCTCGCTTCGGGCGACATCCAGAACCGCTCGATCCCGTGCGCGTCCTCCGACCAGTCGAGCAGCTTCGCCGCAGCCTGGTTGTGTGCCCACTCGCGGACCCACCGTTCGTCGAGGCCGGCGGCGTCGGCGAGCTGCTGCGACGTCCATCCCTCTGCAGGCGCACCCGCCAGCGCGCGGTACAGGCCCAGCCGGTCACCGAGGTGCACCATGCCCGACGTCATCGCGCCCTCCAGCTTCGAGAAGAGGAGGAACGAGTAGGCCTTGAGGCGGTCGGAGTCGATGGGCTCGGTCATGCGGTCTCCTGAGGTCTGCGCACGACGTATTCGGCGCAAGCGGTCCCGAAGGCACCGCCGAGACGGATGGGGTACACGAACGACCGCACGGGATCGAACCCGAGCCCAGCGAGCATCGCTTCGGCATCGGCGGGATCGATCGACTCGTACGGGTAGCCTCCGAGCCAGTCGTTCACGTCGTGGTGGAAGTCCATGCCCCGCTCGTTTCCGTACTCGCGCACATAGCTGACGGGGTTGCGGCCGGTCACGAACACCCCGGCGAGCGTGGCGGTCTTGTACGCGCCCCGCACGACGGCTTGCACTGGCGCCGCGGCGCTCGTGTAGAAACGCTTCTCGCGCGTCCAGAAGCCGCAGCAAGGTGTCTGCCGGTAGAGGGCGACGACGAACGTGCCGCCGGACGCGACCAAGCGAGCCGCGCACTCGACGGCTCGGCGCATCGCTCCCGTGTGATGGAGCACCCCCCAGCTGTAGACGACGTCGAAGAGGCCGGCGGAGTCGGGCGTCAGGTCGAACACGCTCGACACGTGGACGTCCCAACGTGCCGTGCCTGCGGGTGCCTCGTGACGGGTCAGCACAGCACGCGCGGTCGCGACCGAGTCAGGGTCGATGTCGACGCCGACCACTCGCCTCGCTCCGAGCCGGAGGGCCGCCAGCATGGACAACCCCGACCCGCATCCGATGTCGATCATCGTCTTGTTCGCGAGCTGTCCGCCGGGAAGGAGCCGCTCGAGACCCGCGACGGCGTCGTCGATCTGCTTGTCAGTCAGGTCCTCCGCAAACGATGCCCAGTTCCGACCGAACGCGAAGTGCGACTCGACCTTCGTCAGGTCGCCGTGGTCACTCACGCGCGCTGCCCCGCCATCAGACGAGCGCGGGTTGCGTCGTCGGTCGCCGCGTCGATGACGGTCCACGCCATCCCGAGCGCCCCGTCGATCACGGCCTGGTCGGCCCTGGGTGTGATGCAGGCGGCGGTGAACTCGGGTTGGTGGTTCACCACGGGGAAGCAGTCGAGCCCGAGCATCGGATGGATGGTGGGCATCGCGAGCGAGATGTTCGCCATGTCGGTGGACCCCGCGAAGCGCCGCGCGACCTCCTCGGGGAGGTCGACGAACTTGCGGCCGAGCGCCTCGGCGTTCGAGCGGTAGAGCGCGGCCAACCCCTTGTCGTGCTCGAACTCGCTGTACGCGGGACCGGCCTTCACGACGTCGACGGTGCAGCCGGTCGCGAGAGCACCCGCCTCGAAGCACCGCACGACGCGAGGCTCGAGCTCGGCGAGCTGCACCATGTTCTTCGACCGCACGTACCACCGCCCCGCGGTCTCGTGTGGCACGACGTTCGGCGCATCGCCTCCGTGCAGCACGATGCCGTGGACGCGATCGGTGTGCTTGATGTGCTGGCGCAGCAACCCGATCGCAGTCTGCGCGACCGTGAGCGCGTCCGCCGCGTTCAGGCCGAGCTCGGGGAAGGCCGACGCATGCGCCGTCTTGCCGTGGTAGTGGACCTCGAAGTCTTGGATCGCGAGGCACGGCATGTGGTCGTTGTCGTCGTTCGAGCTCGGGTGCACCATCATCGCCGCGTGCACGCCGTCGAACGCGCCCCGCTGCAGCATGAGGATCTTGCCGCCGCCCTTCTCCTCCGCCGGCGTGCCCATCACCTTGACGGTGATGCCGAGCTCGTCCGCGAGCGGCGCGAGCGCGAGGCCTGCGCCCACCGCAGCGGCAGCGATCACGTTGTGCCCGCACGCGTGACCGATGCCCGGAAGTGCGTCGTACTCGGCGCAGATCGCAATCGTGAGGGGGCCCGAGCCCGCGGTTGCCACGAAGGCAGTCGGCAGGTCGCACACGCCGGCCTCGACCGCGAACGGACCACTCAGCGCATCGGCCACCCACGCCGCGGCGCGCTCTTCCTCGAAGGCGAGCTCGGGATGGTCGTGCACGGTGTGCGAAAGCTCCACGAGACCAGAGCTCGCG
>DATKAS010000243.1:0-6983 GCA_035497855.1 Acidimicrobiales bacterium | reverse complement strand
GCGCACTCGAGAGTGGGGAAGCGGCGCAGCAGTCGCCCGATCGCGAGCTGGCCTTCGAGCCGGGCAAGCGACGCGCCCAGGCAGAAGTGGATGCCGGAGCCGAACGCGAGATGCGACGCCGCGTTGGGTCGGTCGATCATGAGCGTGTCGGGATCGGCGAAGTGCGTGGGATCGTGGTTCGCCGCGCCGAGCACCGGCATCACGACAGCACCCTTCTCCACGACGTCGCCGCCGAAGTCGACCTCCTCGAGGACGGCACGAGCGGTGAACTGCACGGGACCGTCCATGCGCAGCAGCTCGTCGACGGTCGTCGCGTCGAGTGACAGATCGGCACGGAAGCGCTCGAGCACGTCGGGATGCTCGAGCATGAGCCGCGTGCCGTTGCCGATGAGGTTCACGGTCGTCTCGTGCCCCGCGACGAACAAGAGGAGCACCATCGCCACGAGCTCGTTCGTCGAGAGCCGCTCGCCCTCCTCCTCGGCAGCGATGAGCGCCGAGAGGAGATCGTCCTCGCGGGGAGCCTTGCGCCGCTCGTCGATCACGACCTCGACGAACTCCCGCATGTGGGTCGTCGCTTCGGTCGCGGCGGCACGGTCGTCATCGGTGATCATCGGCTCGAGCGTGAGCGTGATCGCCTGCGACCATGCCCGCAGCTGATCGCGCTCCTCGGTGGGCATGCCCAGCAGCTCGGAGATCACCAGGAAGGGCAACGGGAACGCGAGGGTCGACACCAGGTCGCAGCCACCCTCACGGTCGATGCCGTCGAGGATCTCGTCGACCATCTCGACGACGCGAGGCCGCCAGGCGTCGATCGCCTTCGGCGTGAACGCACGCGCGGCCAACCCACGCACGCGCGTGTGCTTCGGCGGGTCGAGGTTGAGCAGCGACTCGTTGAACCCCTCGTCGCGAGCCTCGGCCTGCTCCTGGTTGCCGAACAGGCCGATCTGATCGGTGCTCGCGTTCGCCTCCATGTCGGCGCTGAAGCGGGCGTCGCGGAGCACCTTGGCGCAGTCGTCGTACCGGGTGAGGACGATGAGCCCGAAGGGGCTGCGGTGCACGGGGTCGGCCGCGCGCAGCTGCGCGTAGTGCGGGTAGGGGTTCGCCCGCACATCGGGATCGAGCGGGTTGAAGAACACCTGGGTGTCTGTCACCTGAGCATGCTCCCACGCACGTGGGACCATGGGTGACGTGACATCGGTTGGCCTCGTGCTCGGCGCAGGAGGCGTCGTCGGCCACGCGTACCACGCCGGAACGCTCGCGACGATCGCAGAGCTCACCGGGTGGGATCCGCGCACCGCGGCGGTGATCGTCGGCACGTCCGCGGGCTCGGGCGTCGGCGCGACGTTGCGGGCCGGCCTGCCCGCCGAGGATCTCGCCGCGCGGATCACCGGCAGTCCGCTGTCGCCCACGGGCGCTCGGCTGCTCGAAGGGATGGAACGGATCCGACCTCCCTCGATGCGGCCACCGATCGGTGGACGCATCCCCGTGCCCGAGGCGCCGATGCTGCTCGCCCGTGACCTCGTCATGCCCTGGCGCTTCCGGCCCGGCCGGGCGCTCGCCGCGTTGGCCCCACCGGGCCGGATCCCCACGACCGGGATGGGCGAGCGGATGCGTCAGCTCCACCAGAACCGACGCTGGCCCGACGAGCCACTCTGGATCTGCGCGATGCGGTTGAGCGACGGCGCCCGCGTGGTCTTCGGACGCGATCCACAGCCCGAGCCGGACGTCGGCACCGCAGTCGAGGCGTCCTCGGCGATCCCCGGGTACTTCGCGCCGGTTGCGATCGACGGCGACCGGTACGTGGACGGGGGTACGCACTCGCCGACGAACGCCGATCTCCTGGCAGGGCTCGGGCTCGACGTCGTGGTGGTCGTGTCGCCGATGTCGGCGCAGCGAGAGGCCTTGGTGTTCAACATGCGCGCTGCGGCGCGCGGCATCCACCACGCGTCGCTCCGTCGCGAGCTCGCGACGTTCAGCCGTCGCACGACGGTGCTGGCGTTCGAGCCGACGTCGGTCGACGTGTCCGTGATGGGGCTCAACGCGATGGACCCGAGGCGGATGGTCGGCGTCGTCGCGCAGGCCCGGCGTTCGGCCCATGCCCATCTCTCGGACGATTCGTCCAAGGCCGCTGTCGAGCTGTTGAATTCAGCCGCGTGAGCAGCGTCAGCTCGTTCCTCGCGGCGTGCCTTGGTGAGCCGCACCCGACGCGGCCGGTGTGGTTCATGCGCCAAGCCGGCCGAGCACTGCCCGAGTATCGAGCGATCCGAGGCGAGGGCAGCATCCTCGACGCGATCCGCAAGCCTGAGGTCGCGGCCGAGATCACGATGCAGCCGGTGCGCCGCTACGGCGTCGACGCCGCGATCCTGTACAGCGACATCGTCGTGCCGGTCGCCGCGATCGGGTTCGGCGTCGAGGTCGCGCCGGGCACAGGTCCCGTCACCGAGCGGCCGTTCCGTTCGCGCGCCGACCTCGAGCGCATCCGCCCGCTCGAGCCCGAGCTCGACATCCCGTACGTCATCGAGACCGTGAAGATCCTGTGCGCCGAGCTCGACGTGCCGGTCATCGGGTTCGCGGGTGCGCCGTTCACGATCGCGAGCTATCTCGTCGAGGGCGGCCCGTCGCGCACGTACGCTCGCACGAAGGCGCTCATGTACGGAGAGCCCGCGTTGTGGCACACGCTGATGGATCGCCTCGCCGACCTCGCGATCGCCGCGCTGCGCGCGCAGGTCGCGGCGGGAGCGCGAGCGGTGCAGCTGTTCGACAGCTGGGTGGGCGACCTGAGCGCGCCGGACTACGAGGCGCTCGTGCTGCCGGCCAGCACGAAGGTCCTTGCGGGGATCGCAGATCTCGGTGTGCCGCGGATCCACTTCGGCGTCGGCACCGGCGAGCTGCTCGAGCTGATGGTGTCAGCTGGCGCCGATGTGCTCGGGGTCGACTGGCGGGTGCCGCTCGACGTGGCACGCGCGCGCGTGGGCGTCGACGTGTCGTTGCAGGGGAACCTCGACCCGTCGGTCTGCCTCGCTGAGTGGCCGATCGTGGAGGCACGGGCGCGCGAGGTGATGCGGCGCGCCGGGTCCGGCGAGCGCCACATCTTCAACCTCGGACACGGCGTGTTGCCCGAGACAGATCCCGCGGTCCTGCAGCGGCTGGTCGAGCTCGTCCACGCGTCGCCTTTGCCCGACCGATGACCCACGTCGCCGTCGTCGGCGGTGGCATCACCGGGCTCTCGTGCGCGCTCGAGCTCGCCGACGCCGGGCTGCAGGTCACCGTGCTCGAGTCCGACGATCGGCTGGGCGGGAAGATCCGCACGTCGTCGTTCGCAGGTCTCCGGGTCGACGAGGCGGCTGACGCGTTCCTCGCGCGCGTGCCCGAAGGCATCGAGCTGTGCACGCGCCTGGGCCTCGGTGACGCGCTCGTCTCGCCAGCGCCTGCGGGCGCGTACGTGTGGTCGCGGGGCGCGTTGCGGCGACTGCCCGCAGGCCTCGCGCTCGGCGTGCCGGGCGAGATCCTGCCGGTCGTGCGGTCGGGGATCTTGAGCGTCGGCGGGATGGCGCGGGCAGCGCTGGAGCCCGCGCTGCCGAGACGGCGGATGTCCGACGCGGACGCGGACGCAGACGCGCTCGGAGCGCTCGTCTCGGCGCGGTTCGGGCGCGAGGTGCTCGAGCGGCTCGTCGACCCGCTGATCGGCGGGATCAACGCCGGCGACGCGGACCACCTGAGTGCCGCGGCGGTCGCGCCGCAGATCGCGGGCGTCGCCGAGCGGTCGCGGTCGATGCTGCTCGGGTTGCGGAGCGAACGCCGCGCCCACCCTGCCGATCCCGATGCGCCCGTGTTCTTCACGCTGCGCGGCGGCATGGGTGACCTCGTGGAGGCGCTGCAGACGGCGCTCGTCGAGCGCGGAGTGACGATCGAGCTCGGCGCTGCGGTTGAATCGTTGGCCGTCGATGGACCCGTGACCTCCTCCCACGTGCAAATTTCCGCTGCCACGTCGGCGGCGAATCGACATCGAATCGACGCCGATGCGGCGGTGCTGTGCTGTCCGGCGTGGGTGTCGGCGCAGCTCCTGCGTGACATCGCGCCCGACACAGCGGCCACGCTCCGCGCGATCGACTACGCGTCCGTCGCGCTGGTGACGCTCGCGTTCGACGACGCCGCCATCGCCCGCGATCTCGACGCGACGGGCCTGCTCGTGCCCAAGCCCGAGCAACAGACCGTGACGGCAGCGTCGTGGGGCTCGACGAAGTGGGCGCAGTGGAAGCGCCCTGGTCAGGCCATCATCCGCGCCTCCGCCGGACGGGACGGCGACCAGCACGCCCTCGATCTGGATGACGATGCCCTCGTCGACGCGGTGATCACCGACCTTCGACGCCTCATGGCCGTGCGCGCGGCGCCGACTCAAGTGAGGGTGAGCCGTTGGCCTCGCTCGCTGCCGCAGTACCGACCCGGGCACCTCGAGCGCATCGACGCGGCCGAGCGCGCCCTCGCCGATCGCACGTCTGCGGTTGTCCTGGCCGGAGCCGCGCACCGCGGTCTCGGCATCCCCGCATGCATCCGCCAGGGTCGAGCAGCGGCGCGCGCGGTAGCGACCCGACTACGCGCGGGCACCGCGTCCGCGTGAGACTGGTAGGCGATGGATCGGCGGACCTTCCTCGTCGCCGGCGCCGGTGCGCTCGTGCTCGCGGCCTGTGGCACCAAGCGCGCGGCCGAGGACGATCCCGCGCTCGCGGCCTCGACATCTGAGGGATCCCCGACGACGGCAGCGTCCGCCGCGTCCGCGCCGGTCACGTCCGCGACACCCGCGACCACCGTTCCTCTCGCGCTGTCCACGCTCCCGCCCAGCACGGCGCTCCCCACTCCTCGACCCTCGCCCAGCAACGCTCTCGCTCCCGAGCCCGAGATCCACCTCGGCACGATCGCGGTCCCGAGGCTGGGTCTGAACACGACCTTGTTCGAGGGCGTCACGCTCACCACGCTCAACAAGGTCGGGGTCGGCCACTGGCCGGGCACCGCGCTTCCGAGCCAGGTGGGCAACGTGGTCGTCGCGGGTCACCGGGTCACGCACAGCCGGCCGTTCCGCAACATCGACACGCTCGGACCGGGCGACGAGGTGACGTTCACGATCGGCAACGGCCAGCACACCTACACGTTCGCGAGCAACGAGATCGTGAAGCCGAACGCGCTCTACATCGTCACCCAGTCGGCGGACCGAACCGCGACGTTGTTCGCCTGCCACCCACCGGGTTCCGCGCGCTTCCGGTTCGTGGTGCACTTGAGCTACGTCAGCTCAACGACGGTCTGATGGTTGACACCGCCGACCCGGCGGCCGCGCCCCCGACGGCACCCGCGCGCGCCCGCACTCGCGGACGGCAACGCCTCCTCACGATCGGCGCGTGCCTCGGCACCGGCGCGCTGATGGCGGTGTCGCTCCCGCCCTGGGGATGGTGGCCGCTCCTCATCGTCGGCATCGTCTTCCTCGATCGCTTGCTCGCGGGACAGCCCGCGCTGAACCGCTTCTGGCGCGGCTGGGCCGTCGCCGCCGCGTGGCTCTTCCCCGGCATGGCCTGGATGGTCTTCCTGAGCGCGCCGGGCTGGATCATCGCCTCGGCGGTGTACTCGGCGTACTTCGGCGCCGCCTGCGCGCTCGCTCCCGCGAGTCGCTGGCGCTGGGTCGTGCTGCCAGGGTCGATCGTGCTCGCCGAGGTGTTGCGCTGGTCGTGGCCGTTCGGGGGAGTTCCCCTCGCGTCGTTCGCGATCAGCCAGGCCGCGTCGCCGATCGCGTTCGTGGTGCGCGTGGGAGGAGCCCCGCTCCTCGTGATGCTCGTGGTCGCGATCGGCGTGACCATCTCTGCCGCGTGGGAGCGCGCGTGGAAGCCGTTCGCGATCGGCACCGCGCTGATCGTCCTCGTCGTCGGCGGTGCCGCCGTCGCGCCACGCGGGCACGACATCGGATCACTACAGGTCGCGCTCGTGCAGGGAGGCGGGAAGCAAGGCACGCACTCGGGCGACGTCGACCCGAAGATCGTCTTCCAGCGGCACCTCGATGCCACCAACCAGGTCAAGCTGCCCGTCGATCTCGTCGTGTGGCCCGAGAACGTGGTGCACGTCGAAGGGCCGGTGGCGCAGACCGACGAGGGCCGGGAGCTCAGCGACCTCGCGAAGGAGCTCGACGCGACGCTGACGGTTGGCGTCATCGAAGGCGCCGGCGACGACGCCTTCCACAACTCGCAGATCGCGTACGACTCGAACGGCGACCTCATCGCCCGCTACGAGAAGGTGCGCCGCGTGCCTTTCGGCGAGTACATGCCGTTCCGCGGGATCCTCGCGGCGATCGGCGCGCCGACGAACCTGGTGCCTCGCAACGCCGTCATCGGCAAGGGTCCGGCGATCCTCGACACACCCGCCGGACGGCTCGGGGTCGTGATCTCGTGGGAGGTGTTCTTCGGAGGGCGCGCCCGTGACGCGATCGGTCACGGCGGCACGGTGCTGCTCAACCCGACGAACGGCGCGTCGTACACGGGCACGCTGTTGCAAACGCAACAGATCGCGTCGTCGAAGCTGCGCGCGCTCGAGACCGGACGATGGGTGGCTCAGGTCGCGCCGACCGGGTTCAGCGCGTTCGTCGACGACCACGGCCATGTCATCGAGCGGACGCGGATCAGCGAGCAGAAGGTCATCCAGGCCCAGATGCACACCCGCACCGGCGACACGATCTACGTGCGGATCGGCGATCGATCGATCGTCGCGCTCGCGCTCCTTCTCATCGCCGTCGGCCTCATCGGGGACCGAGCTCGAGCATCACGGTCACAGGCCCGTCGTTGACGAGCTCGACAGCCATGCTCGTGCGGAAGCGGCCGGTGGCGACGTGCACGCCCTGCTGACGCAACGCGTCGACGACGACTTCGACCAGCGGCTCGGCCACCTCGGGAGGCGCCGCGGCGAGCCACGACGGGCGTCGCCCCTTGCTGGTGTCTCCGTAGAGCGTG
>DATKAS010000242.1:0-5377 GCA_035497855.1 Acidimicrobiales bacterium | reverse complement strand
CGCAGCATCTCGCTGTACAGGCGCGCGTCATCCTCGCGGTGCGCGATCACTGCTCCTCCAGCGTGGACAGGTCGCCCTCGGGCAGGCCCAGCTCTCGCGCTCGCAGCAGACGGCGCACGATCTTGCCGCTGCGCGTCTTCGGCAAGCTCGCTGCGAAGGCGATCTCCTTCGGCGCGACTGCCGCGCCGAGACGGGTGCGACCGAAGCCGATCAGCTCGAGTCGCAGTGCTTCGCTCTCTTCCACGCCCGGCTTGAGGGTGACGAACGCCTTCACGACCTCACCGACGACAGGGTCCGGCTTGCCGATCACGCCCGCCTCGGCGACCGCGGGATGCTCCATGAGCGCGCTCTCGACCTCGAACGGCCCGATGAGGTGTCCGGCGGACTTGATGACGTCATCGCCCCGCCCGACGAACCAGATGTAGCCGTCGTCGTCCCGCCGGGCCAGGTCTCCCGTGAGGTACCACCCGTCGACGAAGCACCGCTCCGTGCGCTCAGGGTCGTTGAGGTAGCCACGGAACATCGATGGCCAGCCGGGCCGCAGGGCGAGCTCGCCGTCGGCGTCCGGTGCATGCAGCTCTTCGACCTTGCCGCCGACGACGACGACCTTGCCGTTGTCGTCCCGGCGCAGGATCGAGGCTTCGACTCCCGGCAGCGGCTTGCCCATCGAGCCCGGCTTGATGTCCATGGCCGCGAGGTTGGCGATCATGATCCCGCCGGTCTCGGTCTGCCACCAGTTGTCGTGGATCGGCAGGTCGAACGCGTCGAGACCCCACCACACGGCTTCGGGGTTGAGCGGCTCGCCCACGCTCGCGATGAACCGAAGGTCGGGGCACGGGTGCTCCCGTGCGAGATCGGCGCCGGCGCGCATCATCATGCGGATCGCGGTCGGTGCCGTGTACCAGACCGAGACGTGCTCTCGCTGCAGCAGCTCGTACCACCGGGTGGCGTCGAAGTCGCCTTCGTCGACGAGGCTCGTCACGCCGAGCGCGAGAGGGGCGAGGATCCCGTACGACATCCCGGTCACCCAGCCAGGGTCGGCCGTGCACCAGAACACGTCGTCGGCGTGAAGGTCGAGCGCCCACCGCGCGGTCGCTCTGTGGGATGCGATCGCCTCGTGCACGTGGATGGCGCCCTTCGGCGTGCCCGTCGTCCCGCTCGTGAAGTGCAGCAGTGCCATGTCGGTTGGCGCCGTCGGCGTGACCGGGCACGTGGTCTCGGACCCGGCGAGCAGTGTGCCGAGATGGAGCACGTCGTCGCGATGGCCGTTCGGCCGTGCCTCGTCGATGACGATCACGTGGCGGAGGCCCGGAAGGGAGGACCGGATCGCTTCGATCTTGCGCCGGTAGAGCGCGCTCGTGGTCACCAGCACACGCGCGTCACCGAGCGCGAGTCGTTGGCGGATGGGCTCGGGACCGAACGCTGAGAACAGCGTGCATGCCACGCTGCCGTGCCTGAGCGCGCCGAGGACTGTCGTGTAGAGCTCGGGCACGCGACCCGTGAGCGCGAAGACGCGTTCCCCGGGCTCGACGCCGAGACGGTCGAGCGCGTTTGCGAACTGGGAGGTCGTGTCGCGCAGCTCCCCGTAGGTGAGGTCGATCCAATCTCCGTGACGCCCTCTCCACCGAACCGCCACCCGCCCAGGCGTCACGCGCGCATGACGGTCGACGCATTCGTGGGCCATGTTGATCCCGCCGCCGGCGAGTGCTTCGAGCTCGCCGCGAGCCGAGTCCCAGTCGTAAGAGGCGCGGAACGAGTCGTCGTCAGGCAGGTTCGGTGCCAGCGCCGATGGGTCCGGGCGCTTCTCGATGACCGCTGTGCGGAGCGCGTTTGCCATGTCTTGAGCATCCGATCCCGCAGGTGACCGGGCCAGAGCCAAAGGTCCCCAGGCCCCGGCGCGATGATCGCCACCGTGGACTACACGCCGACGGGGGAGCCGGTCCCGGCGGTCGTCGAGCTGCCCGACGGGCGGACCCTGACGATCAGGCAGATGACCGAGGCCGATGTCGACGGTGTCGCGGCGATGTACGACGCGCTCTCCGCCGAGGACACGTATCGCCGCTTCTTCTCCGCCTTCGGCGACCGCGGGTTCGCTCCGAAGTGGTACGAGCGGACGCGGGACGACGGCTTCGGTCTCGTCGCAGTGCTCGACGACGGAGCGACGGCTGCACGGGTCGTGGCCGAGGCGGGCTACGTCCTCCTCGCGAACGGCGATGGCGAGTTCGGCCTCACTGTCGCGCAGGATTGGCGCGGTTGGCTCGGGCCGTACCTGCTCGATGTACTGGTCCGCGTCGCTGCGGAACGCAACGTGCCGAACCTCGAGGCGGACATCCTCACCGAGAACCGGCGCATGCAGGGCCTCGTCCGCCGCCGGGGTGTGGTGACGATGGGACCCGGGGAGGACTTCACCGTCGTCCGCGTCGCGATCGCCGCGGCGAGCCCCGAGCGGCCGTCGTGGCCCGCGACTCCGGGCCGTCGACGCATGCTGGTCGAGTCACGGTCGAGCAGATGGGGACACGCGGGCGACGCGACGCGTGCCGGATTCGACGTCATCACGTGCACAGGCCCGGACGCGCGGTGCCCTGCACTCGAGGGTCGGCCCTGTCCGCTTGCCGCCGGTGCCGACGTCATCGTCGTCGCGCGGCCTCCGAGCGACGCGCGCACCCGAGAGCTCATCGAGGCCCACGGAAGGCTGCATCCCGACGTGCCTGTCGTCGTGCAGGCCCGCGACGTGGATCCCGTCGAGACCTGCCTGTTGCTGTCGGGATCGCCGTCGGCGGAGATCATCGCCGCGTTGCACGATGACCTGCGTTCGCCCGACGGAACGTGACGGGTACCGAGTAGCCGGTAGTGACGAAGGTCCCTCAGACGTGCGCGACCGCCGCGCTCATCGCGAGGTAGACGACTGTCCCGGCGGCGACGATGCGCAGCATCGACGCCCGACGGAGCGTGAGCACGAGTCCCAGCAACCCCGCGATCGCGAGCGGCAGGACTGGCCCGGCGTGCGCGGCGCGGTCGAACGAAGCGACCGTGATCGCCGCGACCGCAGCGGCGCCGGCATCCCTGAGGAGCCGGCTCGCGCGCGGGGAGGTCGCCCGGCCGGCGAACGCGAGGGGAAGGACCCGGAAGGTCAGGCTCCCGATCCCGATGCAGATGACGACGAACCATGCGGTCATGACAGCTCTCCAATGATGCGACGGCGATCGAGCGACTCACCGACGACGCAGCCGGCGATGATGGCGATGAAGATCGACAAGCCCGAGGGCAGGCCGCGCGCCACGAGTGCGCCGCCCGCTGCCGCGAGCACGATGACGGCAGTGCGGTGGTCCTTCAACCGCTGCCCCACGAGGTACAGCAGGCAAAGGGGCGCCGCGACGACGAGCGCATGGGTGTCGATCCGGCTGCCGAGCACGACGCCGGCCACGACGAGCACGCTCCACGCGAGCCCGAGCGTGAGTGCAGCGGCGTAGTAGTGGGCACGCTTCTCGCTCGGTGAGCCCGGTTGAAGGGCCCGAGCTTCGGCGACGGCCCAGACGGGGTCGACGATCATCGGCGCGGCGGTCACGCGGAACCACAGCGGCTGGTCACGCCAGTGCTGTGACAACGACGCGCTGTAGACGAGCAGGCGACTGTTGATCAACAGCGCGGCGAGCACGGCCATCGCGGCGCCCCCGTGCTCGAGTGTGCGGACGGTCGCGATCTGCGCGCTCCCGCCGTAGACGAGCCAGCTGCTCGCGATGCCTGCGTGGTGGTAGGAGCTCGCGCCGATGGTGGCGCCGACGACGAGGGCGAACGGTGCGAACCCGATGACGAGGGGCGAGATGGCGATCACGCCGGCGCGCGCTGCAGCGCGGACCTCGGTGCCGTTGGTGGTCTCCTTGTTGGTGGTCTCTGTGTCGTGGATCTTCGTGAGCATGCGCTCATGATCGACGAACCCCTGGTCAGAGCCTTGGAGAGGATCTGGAGAGTGACTCGTGACGAGAGCCACACCGATATCCATCCGAAGTCCACAACTCCTCCAAGGACCGACACGTATGTCTTCGTACGGTCATGCCATGAACACATCACTCCTCACCCTCATCGATCCCCGATTCGCGCGTCAGCGCCGCGAGACCGATCGTTCGCGCCGCGCGAGCACACGCAACGCGCGCCGTCACCGGCTGGTCCACACCCGCTGGAAAGGGGCGTGACGCCATGCGTTCCACCGAAGCACTCGTGATCGGCGCAGGGCAGGCCGGCCTCGCGATGAGCCGCAGCCTGAGCGACGAAGGCATCGACCACGTCGTGATCGAACGGGGCCGCCTCGCTGAGCGGTGGCGCTCCGAGCGCTGGGACTCCGTGCGCTTGCTCTCGCCCAACTGGGCGACGCGCCTTCCCGGCGCCGAGTACCGGGGTGACGACCCGCAGGGGTTCATGACCGCGGCCGAGCTCGTGCACTTCTTCGAGGACTACGCCAGCGCGTTCGACGCGCCGGTGCACGAAGGCACGACCGTCGAGTCGGTGACCCGCACGGACAGCGGCTTCGACGTGCTCACGTCGGACGGGAGCTGGCGCGCGCGGAGCGTCGTGATCGCGACGGGCTGGAACGACCAGCCTCGCGTGCCGAGCGCCGCGGCCGATCTCCCGCGTTCCATCTTGCAGCTCACACCGAGCTCGTACCGCAACCCCGATCAAGTCGCCGAGGGCGGCGTGCTGGTCGTCGGAGCATCGTCTTCCGGCGCACAGATCGCCGACGAGCTCGCGCGGGCTGGCCGCGACGTGACGTTGGCTGTCGGTCGGCACGCGCGGTTGCCTCGCCGCTACCGCGGGTTCGACATCTGGTGGTGGCTGGACCAGAGCGGTCGCCTGGCCGTCACGATCGACGAGGTCAGCGAGCCGCGGAAGGCGCGCAACGAAGGGTCGTTGCAGCTCGTCGGCAGCCCGGTGCCCCGCAACATCGACATGACGACCCTCGCCGGCCGAGGCGTGCGCCTCACCGGCCGCTTCAGGGGGTTCGATGGCGCGACGGCGCTCTTCGCGAGCGACCTGGGGCATTCGACCTCGCGTGCGGACGCGCAGATGCAGTCGGTGCTGTCCGGCATCGACGAGTTCATCCTGCGAAGCGGTCTGCAATCGGAGGTCCTCACGCCGGATCCGCCACCGCCCGTCGGGAAGGTCGAAGAGGTGACACACCTCTCGCTCTCGTCCGACGGCATCAAGACGATCGTCTGGGCGACCGGCTTCACGCGCTCATACCCTTGGCTTCACGTGCCTGGCGTCGTCGAGCAGGGTGAGATCGTGCAGCGGCGAGGGGTCACGGGCATGCCAGGGCTCTACGTCCTCGGGCAGCGGTTCCAGCATCGCCGCGATTCCAACTTCATCGACGGAGTGCGCCATG